>JAHDCK010000064.1 GCA_020629915.1 Saprospiraceae bacterium | reverse complement strand
CGGTATTTTTTGTATATAAATTGATTTGCTATTATGTTCTTCTAATCTTTCGTTCTATCATTTTAGGAACGTGCTTTTTCATTAGCTCGCTATTATCGATATTAAATTGTTGGATTAGTTCGTTAATTTTTAAGTTATACGATTCCATCGTTTTATTAAAAAATTCCACATCTTCATTAGTGCGTTTTTTATCTTTTAGAATGGAAGTGATTCGTTTCATATCTTTTTCCGCCATCTCATTTCGATAGTTCACGACTTCCAGTGCAGATTTTCGATAGTCATCATCCCCGTGGAAGGATTCCATTTTATCCAATTTTTCTTTGGCTTCTTTGGTCGCATTGAGCAATGTGCCCCGGCGCATTTCTGCCAGTGGTCCATTTTGTTCATTGATAGATTCTACGAATTTGGATTCGGCTTTGGTTACTTTAAATTGTACCAAAAAAATCTGGCGGGTATATTCATTCAGCTCGTTGATTTTTTTCAACATATCTGTTCTGTCAGAATCATCTTCCTCATTGAGCTCCATGCCGTTTTTCTTGGCAAATTGTGCTTGCGCCCGATACAATCGCTCTTGCGTTCTTTCGAGTTTTTTCTCTACTTTATCCTGTGCTCTGAAATATTTTTCCATAGCACCAAAGGAGTCATTACTGTTTTCCTTGAGTGTGATGATCTGACTCATTTCCACCTTATAGGTTTCCAGAACAGCATTCAAAACCGCTACTGCCTCATCCCGAAGGCGGGTGCTGGAATCAAAGGCTGGCATTTTAGAGATATTGCTGGAAGAGCTTTCAATTTGCTGGACGGCTTCCTGCCGCTTTTTTTCGATAGTCATAAAATCCATCGAGTGTACAGAGTAGGACAAGTATTCCAGGTTTTTATTTAAAACAATGGAATGCTGGGTAACAATATAATCGTTGTAATCCGGCGCAGAAGTAAAATCCTGTGCCTGAATAGTACTCATTGTAAAACCCAGAAATAAAATTAAACCATAGTTAAAGTACTTCATATATTATTTCTAATTGTTGTAATTAAAAACAAAAGAGATTTGATCCTATTAAAATAGAATGCAATCAAATAACGTAAAGAGGTCTGTTTTAGTTGCTTTAGTGTTTTAGAAATGTGTTTTATGAAGTTGTTTTTTCAGCAGGTTGAATTTTTATAAAGGTAAGAAAAATAAATCCGAGCACAAAAAACAGGGCCAGGGCAATGATGCTGTTGCGCATGCTTCCTGTCATCGCTGAAATAGCAGCGAAGGTAAAAGTACCAAGGGCAATGGATAATTTTTCTAAAATATCATAAAAACTAAAGTAAGAAGTATTGTCAGTCGTTCCTTCCGGGAATAATTTTGAATAAGTTGCTCTGGAAAGGGATTGAACGCCCCCCATGACTGAGCCAACCAATCCGGCAACGATATAAAACTGCCATTTTTCGGTTACAAAATAAGCCATCACACAAACGCAAATCCAAATGGTTAACACAACAAGAAGAGATAATTTATTCCCACGCCAATCGGATAGTTTAGCAAAGAAATACGCCCCTGCAATTCCAACTAACTGAAGGATCAGGATAATTTGGATCAACTCACTGCTTTCAAATTTTAATTCTTCGGAGGCGAAGGTTGAGGCGAGTAAAATAATGGTTTGCACACCCATGCTGTAACAAAAAAAGGCCAACAAAAATCCTTTTGTGTTATATTGATTTTTTATTTCTCCTGTTACTTTTATAATTTCACCAAAACCATTTTTGATCATTTCACCGATGGAAACATTGGATTTCGCATTGATATCCGGCAAACGCTTAAAGGTAATTTGAGAAAAACCAAGCCACCACAAACCGACCATCAGGAAAGCCAACCGTGTAGCAAAGCCCTGAGTAATGCCCAGCGATTCGTGGAAGGTAATGATGATCAAATTTGTCACTAACAGCAAAACGCTACCGATATAACCCCAGGAAAATCCCTTGGCACTGACCGTGTCGTATCGGTCCTTGGTAACAATTTCGGGGAGGTATGCATTATAAAAAACAATACTCCCTGCAAATCCAATCGTGGCTAACATCAATCCGCCGATACCCAGAAAAATATTATCCCCTTCAAACCAAAAAAGCGAAATGCAAGCAAGCGATCCTATCGTTGTAAATACACGCATAAAGAATTTTTTCATTCCGCCAAAATCTGCGATTCCGGATAAAACGGGAGAAATAAAGGCAATCAAAATATACGCAGCTGAGAGTGCATAGGCATACAAATCCTCATTTTTAAAATTTATACCCAGAAAAGAAATGTGATCAGCGGTCACCGCCAAATAGTAAATAGGATAAATAGCCGTCGTAATCACCAGCGCATAGGCAGAGTTGGCCCAGTCAAACATCGCCCAGCCATTGATGATTTTTGGATCGTTGAGTTCGTAGTTTCTCTTGATATTGCCGTTATTTTCCATTGGGGAAGAGGAGTATTTTTTATAATATTAAAAATAAAAAAGCGATGAGGATTGTAATCGCAAGTTAGTGAAATTTTAAAAAGGAAAGGAATCACATTTTTATTGGGAATAAACCTATAAAATTTGTGACAAAACCCATAGGAAATAATAAGGATTACATTTCGTTTTTAAATAAATAATCCGTTCTTTTGCAAGGAGAAATAACTCCCCGATTTTATTATTTCTAAAATCTAAATACTACCAAAGTACCTAAAACCTCACCTGCTCCAAATGCAATGGAAAATAAGGCATGGCGGAGAGGAATAATTTCTGTTGTAACCCATGTGGCAGGGTGTTTTAGTTGTATAATTTTTAATAAAATATTTAAATGAAGCTTTTTAATTTTTTAAAACAAGAGATAGCGATTGATTTGGGAACGGCCAATACCCTTATCATTCAGGATGGAGAAGTGGTTGTGGATGAACCGTCTATCGTTGCGATAGACAGGCGGTCGGGCGATACGATTGCCGTGGGAAAGAAGGCCATGCAAATGCACGAAAAAACACACGAGAATATAAAAACCATTCGTCCGTTAAAGGATGGCGTTATCGCCGACTTTCAGGCTGCAGAAACATTAATTGAGGGATTAATAAATATGATTGGTAACCGCCGTCGGTTGTTTAGCCAGATGAAAATGGTGATTTGCATTCCTTCCGGGATTACTGAAGTAGAAAAACGAGCAGTTTTTGATTCTGCCGATCATGTGGATTCTAAGGAGACTTACCTCATCCACGAGCCAATGGCTGCTGCACTGGGTATTGGACTGGATGTGGAAGAACCCGTTGGCAATATGATCATCGATATTGGAGGAGGAACGACGGAGATTGCCGTGATCGCCTTGTCGGGGATCGTTTGTGATCAATCTATTCGGGTGGCCGGAGATGAGCTGACGAATGATATAATGAATTATATGAAGCGTCAGCATAATATCCTTATCGGTGAACGAACGGCGGAGCAAATTAAAATTCATGTGGGTTCTGCCTTGCCGGAATTGGAGACTCCCCCGGAAGATTATGCCGTCAACGGTCGGGATTTGATGACGGGTATTCCTAAGCAGATCAAGGTGTCCTATTCTGAGATTGCTCACTCGCTGGATAAATCTATTTCTAAAATAGAGGATGCGATCCTCAAGGCATTGGAAAATACACCTCCGGAGCTGGCAGCAGATATTTATCAAACCGGGTTGTATCTGACAGGTGGCGGAGCATTGCTCAAAGGATTGGATAAACGGATTTCATCCAAGACCAAATTGCCTGTTCACGTAGCAGATGATCCGTTAAGAGCAGTTGTTCGCGGGACGGGAATTGCATTGAAAAACACTCATAGCTTTTCTTTCCTAATCGACAGAAAGAGTATTTAACTCAGACAGGTTTTAAAAATCCGATTCTAACTGTTATTTTTAGAGATTAAACAACTATTGAAACGGATCGCTGATCGTATTGCAGAACGAGGCTCATGCGGAATTTAATATTATTTTTTGTAAAATATCATGCCATTTTGCTTTTCATTTTTTTTGAAAGCATCTGTCTTTCTTTGGTCGTACAAAACAATTCTGACCAACGAGAAATATATTTAAATTCTTCCAGTATTGTCAGTGGGACGGTTTACGATACGAGAGAAAGTATAAGCCAATATTGGGCATTGCCGGATAAGGTCAATCGCCTTCACGAGGAAAACACAGCACTCCACTCCAAAATCGAAGCTCTTGAATCCAAATTAAAATTATACGAACAAAAAGATTCTAGCAGAATCAAACCCCCTCTCATTACACCTAATGTTGAATACAAATTTATCCCGGCGAGTATCATCAATAATTCTACAACTGCCTCTGATAATTTCTTTACCTTGAATAAGGGGGAGTCAGATGGTCTTGAAAAACATTGGGGAGTTATCGGCAATAAGGGACTGGCAGGGATTGTAAGAGGCACTTCTGCAAATTATGCCGTTGCTATGTCTCTGCTCCATAGAAATATCCGGATAAGTGCGCAGATCAAGCGCACCAATTTTCACGGAACGCTACAATGGGATAGTGAAGATCCGAATGTTATGCAGTTGAAAGCCATTCCAAAACATACAACGGTTCAGCAAGGAGACACAATTATGACGACTGGATTTTCCAGTATTTTTCCCAGAGGGATTTTGGTTGGTGTGGTGAGCGATTTTGAAAAAGATAAAGGGAGTAATTTTTATAATATAAAAGTCAAGCTGGCGGAAGATCTCCACCAGTTGCGGAATGTTTATGTTATAAAACCCCAACAGAAAAAAGAACAATTAAAGCTGGAAGCAGCCGTCAAAGATGAATAGTGTTGTTACCTTAAATATCATCCGTTTTATTGGATTGTTGCTCATCCAGGTTTTGGTTCTAAAATACCTGGACAGTGAATTTTCCAGCTATATCCGATTGTTTATTTATCCCTTGGCCATTTTGTTGCTTCCGGTTCGCACGCCTGCCTGGATTTATTTGCCTCTGGCTTTCCTCCTGGGTATTTCCATTGATTTATTTTATGATTCTCCCGGCGTTCATGCTTCTGCACTGGTTTTTATGGCCTTCGCCCGGCCTTTGATCCTTGGATTTTTAGAACCTCGACTGGGTTATGGAGAAGAAGATGTGCCCACACTAAATCAAATGGGGTTTCTCTGGTTTATCCAATACTGCGCAATTTTATTGTTTATACATATATTAATTTATTTTTCTGTAGAAATTTTTACACCTGTTTATTTTATAAAAATAATACTCAGCACCTTAGTTAGTTTTGTGTTATCAATGCTACTTATAGTAGTTTTTAATTATATATTTAATACAAAACAATAGCATCACTAATGGCAGAACAGGACAATTATAATGAAAGGCGTTATGTCATCCAGATTTTATTTTTACTGGGTGCGCTGATCTTGTTAGCCAAGTGTTTTCAGCTACAAATAATCGATACAACTTATCAGGCCAAAGCCAGTTCTAATGTTATACAAAAAATAACAGAATACCCTTCCAGAGGAATGATATACGATCGGAACGATAGTTTATTAGTATATAATAATGCTATGTATGATTTATGGGTCACGTATAACCAAGTGGAAGAAATGGATACCACAAAGTTTTGTACTCTTCTAAATATTACAAAAGAAGATTTTAAAAAAAATCTTAACAAAGACTGGTCAGATATCAGGTACGCCAAATGGAAGCCCTTTATTTTTCTCAAGCGTATTGACAAAGTGACTTTTGCCAGATTTCAAGAAAGCTTATATGAATTTCCAGGATTTTATGGTCAGCTCAGGAATGTTAGAGGTTATCGTTACTCTGCCGGAGCGCATGTCCTGGGTTATATCAATGAAGTAACACCACAACAGATTAAAGATTCAATAGATATATACGAAAGAGGGGATTATGTGGGGGCGAATGGTCTGGAGCGAGCTTACGAAAAAGACCTCCGGGGCATCAAGGGAGAGCGATATGTTTTAAGAAATAATTTTGGATTAGTACAGGGGAAATACAAGGAAGGAGTGCGAGATGAAACGGCCACTTCGGGCAGAGATATAAAAACAACTATTGATATTAATCTGCAAATGTATGCAGAGGCTTTAATGAAAAACAAACGGGGCAGCGTTGTAGCTATCGAACCATCGACGGGCGAAGTCCTTACTTTTGTGTCTAGCCCCAATTACGATCCCAGAGTGCTAACCATCAATCGCCAACGCCCCAAAGCATTTGCCGAATTGCTGGCTGATCCCTTGAAGCCTTTTTTCAATCGGGCATTGATGGCGGAATATCCTCCCGGTTCTATTTTTAAACCTATTCTTGCATTGGTTGCTATGGAGCAGGGGGAATTAAATGCCGGGACGCCCTATGCCTGCAAAGGATATTATGAGTATAATGACCTCCGCGTCGGTTGCCATGCTCATACTTATACCTATAATGTTCAAACAGCCATTCAGCACTCCTGCAATAACTACTTCTGTATTGTGCTGAGAAGTGTAATAGATAAATATGGATTTTCCAATCCACAAGAAGGACTCGATACATTGGTCAATTATTTGGATGCTTTTGGGTTAGGTCATCCGCTTGGTATTGACTTGCCGAGTGAGTTGGGTGGAAATATTCCTACCTCTGATTATTACGATAGAATTTATCCCGAAACCAAAGGAGGCTGGCGGTCGCCTGGAATTATTTCCATCGGGATCGGGCAGGGAGAACTTTTGCTGACCCCTTTGCAAATTGCCAACCTCGCTGCTATCATTGCCAACCGTGGATCGTATTATACCCCACACCTGATCAAGGAGTTTAAAGAAGAGGAATTCCTCATCCCGGAAGAATACCGTATTCCTAAAAGAGTTCCTATTGATCCTATCCACTTCGAGGCCGTTGTGGATGGAATGGAGCGCGTGGTGACAAGCGGAACAGCACAAATCGCTCAGCTCGGCTATAAAAATATTTCGGTTTGTGGTAAAACGGGAACGTCTGAAAACCCGCATGGAGATGACCATTCCGTCTTTTTTGCTTTCGCACCTAAGCACAACCCAAAAATTGCCCTGGCCGTTTATGTAGAAAATAGTGGTTTTGGTGCGCGTTATGCTGCGCCAATTTCTAGTTTAGTAATAGAAAAATACCTCACGGGAAATATTGCCGAACATCGGAAGTATCTAGAGCAACAAATGCTCAATGCTAATATTTTAATTGACCGGAAAAAACTAGCCAGTTTCCAATGACAAAGAGAAAAGAAAAAAATGCACTGGCTGTGGACTACATCGCTTTCTCCCTTTACCTGGGATTAGTGATGGTCGGTTGGTTGATGATTTATGCAGTTGGATTTACTCCAGACCGAACGGAATATTACGGCATGGGAGGAAGAGCCTGGAGTCAAATGATATGGATAGGGATTTCTCTTGGGGCAGGTATTATTATAACTTTAATAGAAAGCCGATTTTTCAGGACATTTGCTTACCCAATATACGGATTTGGATTATTCTTATTAATCATTGTTTTATTTTTTGGGAAGGAAATTTCGGGTTCGCGCTCCTGGCTCGACTTTGGATTCTTTTCTTTTCAACCTTCCGAAATCGGAAAAATGGCAACCTGTCTTTGCCTCGCTGGTTTTTTAGGGACTTTTAATATATCGCTAAAACAAGCGCGCTCTCGCTTGATCGCTACCGGAATTATTGCGCTGCCAATGTTGTTGGTTTTAGCACAAGGCGATGCCGGTTCTGCTTTGGTTTACAGTTCCTTGTTTCTCGTATTGTTCCGGGAAGGCATGCCTCCTGTTCCTTATATTTTAGGAATCCTTATATCAGTGGTGGGTATTGCCTCCTTTGTTTTCTCTCCAATTCCGATTATTGTTATCCTTCTTTTGCTGGCTATAATCCTGATGGCTTCCAATATAAAAACTGAGATCAATGTCAATTATCTTCTTCTTGCCTTGCTCCCGCTGACGGCTGTTGGGATGTATTTTGAACAGACGATACCGCTAGCCATTGCCTATTCTGTTTTAGTGATCACATTAGCGGGGATATTATTTAATCAAAATAAATTGCCTCTGGCCTTGCTGATAGGAGGAGCAGCTATCGTAGCCAGTGGATTAGCTTTTTCTGGTAATTATATATTTAATAATGTATTGCAACCGCATCAGCAGGAGCGAATTAATGTTTGGTTACAACCTCACAAATGTAAACCGCTGGGTTCACTTTACAATATCACTCAATCCAAACTGGCCATTGGTTCCGGTGGAATTGCCGGAAAAGGATTTTTGGAAGGAACCCTCACCAAGTATAATTACGTGCCGGAGCAAGCGACCGATTTTATCTTTTGTACTGTAGGAGAAGAGCAAGGATTTCTGGGGTCAATGGGTGTGATTTTATTATACTTATTATTATTATTTAGAATTTTAATTATAGCCGAAAGACAACGATCCCAGTTTACCAGAGTATATGCCTACGGTGTAGCCAGTATTTTATTTTTTCACTTCTTCGTCAATATCGGGATGACGATGGGTCTTATGCCTGTCATCGGGATTCCATTGCCCTTCATCAGTTATGGTGGTTCTTCCCTCCTTTCCTTTACTATACTCATGGCAGTTTTATTAAAATTAGATAGTAACCGATTGCTGGTTTTTAGATAGAATTTATTTGAATATTTTTATGTTTTGACCTTGTTTTTTTTGAATTAAAATAAAATTTCGTTTTTTTGTACAATAGATTAAACCCCCCATTTTTTTACGAGAAACACACAATTTACTTTTTATATTTAATTTAAACCTATAATAAAATCATGGGGAAGGCAAGACAACGATTTGTATTTACAGATTTTAACAGTTTACAAAAAGTAAAATTTAAGAAACTCCGCAAAGTGTGTGACCGCCTCTATATTTTAATTGATAAACAACAAACCCAAATTCCCTTCTCCCTGGTAAAACAACTTCAGGTCTTCGGAAAAAATGCTAGCTGGATTACTTACGAAAACACTAGTAAGGAAAATTTATATTTACAAATGGCATTTTTGCTGGGAAATATTCATCATACGACAGAGGAAGAGGTGGAGTTTGCCTTACTATCTGATAATAAAGGATTGGATAATCTGGTCAATATGATCAATGATTTTGGTCGCTCCTGCCTTCGGGTAAAAACAGGACAGGAAGATGCTTTTTCTGAGACCCCAGACCTGCTTGATACAGAACCGAAAGAAAAGAAAAATGGTTTCAAAACCTCCGAAGCAGTTTTGAAAGCCAAGAAAAGTGCTATGGACAAATTAGTCGCTTCCGGAAATCGCCCAATGGACGTAAGCATGTTAAAAACATATATTTTATTGCATAGCGAGTCTGTGATTCCCAACGGAGATGTGGATAAGGTCATCCACGAGATGGAACGGTCTGCCGAAATTTCTGTGCAAAACGGAGACGTCACTTATAATTTTTAATCATATTTTTTTACAATAAATCCATTCCGGATGCGCGGCTCAAACCAAGTGGACTTGGGCGGCAATACTTCCCCCGCATCTGCAATAGCCATAAACTCCCGGATATGTATCGGATACAAGCAAAACCCCATTCGGTTTTCCGGATTTAAATCCACTTTTTCTTCAATAGCCTGTAATCCTTTTGGCCCTTCGATATAGCGCACCCGCTTATCCAAACGCACATCCTCAATTCCCAATAAATCTTCCAGTACCCACTTGTTGAACAAACTAACATCTAGTTTGTGTTGAATGCTCGTTGCTGTTTTTAGAATAGCATCCTTCCAGGTGAGCAAAAACCACTCCTTTTGAAAATACAAGGTAAGCGAATGTTTTTGTATAGGCTTAAAGGCTTTATCTAATATTTTAATATTAAATACGTCAGACAACCTCGCCATGAATCCCGCCGGAGTCATTCCATTCATCCCTTCCACCAGTCGATTAAAATCGTGGATGTCCAACTGATTACTGGAAAAGAAAGCACAGAGCAATTCATTGTAATTGGTGCGTTGAGCGGTGGTGGCTTTCTCCATGAGGTGCTTGGTCGTAGCAACCCGGTGGTGGCCATCTGCGATATACGTGTGTGGTACTTTTTTCTCAAACAGATTAGAAATATCCTTGCAAAATTCCTTGTCAGTCACGGCCCAAAACTCATGCATTTCTCCATAGTATTTCAGGTGGAAGGAGGCTGGATTTTCATTGACCCACTTCTGCAACAGTTTTGAAATTTTAGGCACGTCCGTGTAGGTAAGTAAAACGGGTTTGACCAGTGCACCCCGCTTAAGTGTCAGTTGCAACATGCGTTGCTCCTTGGAGGCAAGGGTATGCTCGTGGGGGATAATTTTATTTTTTTTACCTGAAATATCTATACAACCCAGCAGACCCAGATGAGCCTGCCCTCTGGTATCCGTTTGGCGGTAAACATAAAGAGCTTCATCCTTATTCTTTTCAAAAAATCCACTGTCCAGCAGATCGTTAAAATCATGCTTGACATTATCGAAAAAGGAATCTGTCGAGGTGATCAGATCCAATACAGGCAGGTGTGCCTTTAAGGGTTTGATTACGGGCATGGTAGGGCGTTTTGTTTTACCCGCTAAAGGTATGATTTTATACTATTCTAATAAAAAAAAAGTGCCTTATCATGGATAAGGCACGCAATTAAGGGGGTGAGTAGATAAATCTGACTCACTATAAATTTAAGAATTTTTTGAAAACAAATCAGGAAATTGATAAAAAAATTATAAAAAAATCAGGTTAATTGGTTGATTATCAACGAAAACCCCGAAAATCTTACAATTGTTTTAGTGCTTTCGGCCTTTTATATCGCCTCCTTTGAATTTCTGATCCAGTTTTTCTGCTTCCTTGATTTCGCTATCTGTCCAGGCTTCTTCCCGGAAATTTTCCAGATCCGGCTGACCGGCATTCACCCAGGCCGTCATCCAGGCACTACCTACAGAAAGAATGGCATCCCGCATCCGGGTTTCTACCATTCCACCCAACTCCTTGTGATAAGCCGCCGCATATTCATAACATTGGGTGCGGACGGTTAATTCGTTTCGCTGCTCGTAGCAATACTGCTTGTCCGGCGGGAAGGTCTTGCTCAACCGCTTCTCTATGGCCAGCACTTCCGGCAGCAGGGTATGGCTTTTCAATACCACATCCCAGTAATATTTATTGGCGTCATCAAAGTAAAGTGCTTTCCCTACGAAAAAGTCATAATCACTATCGGCGTACATCTCTGGCAACCGACTTTCCCAAAAGGCATGAATGCCCACCTGATTAGTGAGTTGGCCGTTGTAATTTTCCGTGGTATGGAGGGGGACGTGCGCATCTCCGATATAATGACCGATGTCCGCAGAGAGTTGCAAGACGCGTTTGACATTGCCGGTTTCAAATGCCTTTTGGAGTCGGTATTGATATTTTTCCAAATTCCAGGGTAGAACGCCGTATTTGGTTAGGCGATCTTTTACGTATATTTTTTTAATGTCAATATTGTGTCCTAATTCTCCAAAGAATTTTTCAAGGGAATCTGTTTTTATTTTCCAGTTGTCCTTATGGTATTGAGGGATTAATGTTTTTTGGTAGAAATTTTTATATTTTTTATAGGGAACTTCTACAGATTCTTTATTGAAAAGCCGTTTCAGTCCATTGCCTTTCATGGTGATGTTGCCTTCGTCAATCTCCGTCACTTCGTGTCCCATAAGTTGGATCGTATCTGCTTTTCCACGTATAACAAAAACATCGGTATATTTTACCAGAGCATCCGTCCACTTCCGGGGCATATTGTCAAAGGGATAGGTTCCCCAGTGATCTACATCGATATAATGCCGATGGCCTTCGTGCTTGGTAGCGTAACGGCGTTTGTCCGGATCGACGGCATGTTCTGTAACAAATTCTATATGTTTTTTATAAAAACGACTCATTTCAGCAGGTAGCGTAAACACGGCGAGGCGATTGATTCGGCGGTGGCCGAAAAATCCCCAGGCATCTTCACCGCACCCGGAATGTTCGGGAAGGACGAAGGAAGTAGAGCCAATGGCTATTAAAAATAAAAACAGGGAAAATTTTAACTTCATGGTGTTGGTAGGTTTTTGGTAAAAATAAATAAAAAAGATTTTTTGCAACCTGTTATTAGTCAACTGCGTTAAATTAAATAAACAACCCTTTTTTCTTGGGTAAAATCAATTTTATACTGTTTCTTTGACACTTCTTTTGAAAAAAAGAATGATAATTATGATTTTAATAAAATTTCCCTAAAATTTTTATAAAAATGGAAAAAAACGAGCAGCACGAACTCCATAAAGTCACGAATGAGAAAGGAGAAGCATTAAGTCCACAGCTGAAAGATGGCGTAAAAAATTACCTGATTGATATTGATGGGACGATTTGTGATGATATTCCTAATGAAGAACCGGAGCGGATGGAAACCTGCGAGCCTTACCCGGATGCTTTGGAAATTTTAAATAAATGGTATGACGAGGGTCATATTATTACCTTCTTTACTTCCCGCACTTCGGATCTCCGCGAAGTCACTCAAAAATGGCTGGACAAGCACGGGTTTAAATATCACGGCATTTTAATGGATAAACCTCGGGGCGGAAACTACCACTGGATCGATAACCACATCGTTCGCGCTACGCGTTTTAAAGGAAAATTTACTGACCTCGTTATCCGTTCTAAGGAAATTGAAGTTTTTAAGAAATAAATTTTTTATATACAATATCAATTGATTGAGCTAATTTGTGATCTTTTTCGGTTACAATATTCCCGGCATCGTGTGTGTTTAGGTTTATCTCCACTTTGTTATAAACATTTGACCAATTGGGGTGGTGGTTTTGCTTTTCGGCATGAAAAGCCACCTCTGTCATAAAAGCAAAGGCTTCCATAAAATCCTTAAACTGAAAAGTGGCTTTGAGTTGGTTATCTTCTTCTTTCCACATGGTTTATTATTATATGATACAATGCGAAACTTTAAGCAAACTAAAGTTCGCTTTACCTATCTTGAAAAATCAAATGTATCTAGCGTGGCTAATGCCTCAGTCAATAGCTCAATACAATGTTTGATATCTTTCTTGTGTGCCATTTCAATGACTTGATGAATGTGGCGGGTAGGGATGGAAATTGCTCCGGCGATGGAACCCCGCTGCCCACGTCTTTGAATCCCGGCTGTATCCGTTCCGCCTCCGGTTAGAACTTCGGGTTGCCATTTGATTTTTTTGTCATTGGCTGTTTTTTTCAGAAAGCGCACCATGCGTGGATCACAAATAACGGAACTGTCCATGATTTTTATGGCTGCACCTCCGCCGAGCGTTGTGACGAATTCGTGAGGTTGTGCGCCGGGTACATCAAAGGCGATCGTCGTATCCAGTCCAAATCCAAAATCCGGATCGATATGTTGTGCCGCTACCCTTGCTCCTCTTATACCAACTTCTTCCTGAACTGTAAATACTCCATAAACATCGTAAGGTACTTCCCGACCCTTTAGCGCACGTAGGGTTTCTATTAGAATAAAAACCGAAACGCGATTGTCAATGGATTTGCAATTCACACAATCCCCCATTTCAATCAATTCCCGCTCACGGGTAACCGGGTCGCCTACGGTTACAATTTTTTCTACTTCCTCTTTTGGCAACCCCGTGTCAATATAAAAATCTCGTATTTGAATCCCCTTATTTCGTTCTTCCGGAGGCATCAGGTGAATGGGTTTACAACCCATAACACCGATAATATCTTCTGTGCCATGAATGATAACACGTTGGGAAGTTAGCGTTTTGGGATCGAATCCACCCAGCGTTTTAAAACGAAGGAAACCTTGTTTATCAATATGAGAAACGATAAAGCCAATTTCATCCATGTGCGCTCCTATCATGACCTTTTTGTCGCCTTTACCTTTTTTGATAGCTACGACATTTCCCATGTTATCGACGCTGATTTCGTCCGCAAGAGATTTGATTTCTTCCAGAACTAACTTTCGGATAGGGTCTTCAAAACCAGGAGCGCCGGGGATTTCACATATTGCTTTTAATAATTTCGTATTTATCATTTATATAAATATAATTTAGATGGAAATTGTGAGCGGTTTCCAATATTAGTTTGTAAAAAAATTGAAGTGGCCTTTTCAGAGTTTTTAGAACAAGTCTAATAGTTAAGTGCGTGGTGTTGTAAAGCTAGAGTGCTCCTGCAAAATTATTTAATTTTTGACACTTTCAGCATATTTGTCATCCCCTTTTCTTTTAGAGGCATCGTTCCGGTGTTTACAATGAGATCATCTTTATGTACTTTCTTCTCTCTTATCAATATATCAATAATATCCTCAATGGTTCCATCCGTCGTCGTAAACTTGTCATAATAATAACAGCGAACGCCCCAAACGAGATTTAGTGTAGCCAATCGTTCATGATTATCAGAAAATATATAAATTCTTGCCTTGGGTCGGTAACTGGACACCTTAAAAGCAGTATAACCAGAAGTTGTAATCCCGAGAATGGCTTTTGCTCCGAGCATTTCGGCTGTTTTACAAGCATTGATACAAATGGCATCCGAAACAAAGCTACCGGATTTGGGCGATAACTTGATACGCCGGGAAAAGATGGTTTCGTGCTGTTCTGCCTGAGCGATGATCTTGCGCATGGCTTCCACTACCTTTACAGGGTGCTTACCGACGGAAGTTTCGCCACTGAGCATAACGGCATCAGCTCCATCCAGAACGGCGTTGGCTACATCGGTAATTTCTGCCCGTGTCGGAGATGGATTTTTTATCATGCTATCCATCATTTGAGTGGCTACAATAACCGGGCGCGCCCGTTGAATACATTTTTTTATTATATCTTTTTGAACTAATGGGAGTTGCTCCATCGGGACTTCAATTCCCAAATCACCGCGAGCCACCATGATGGCATTGGATGCTTTGATGATAGCTTTGATATTCTTTAAAGCATCCGGTTTTTCAATTTTGGCAATGGTCTTGGCGTAGTGGTTTCTTTCCTCAATGCGCCGGGCGAGGTCTTTCATCTCTGCGGCAGTCCGAACAAAGGACAAAGCGATCCAGCTAAAGGGCAATCCCAAAATAAAATCCAAATCTCTCTTATCTTTTTCCGTAAGGGAAGGAAGAGAAATTTTCGTGTTAGGAAGATTTACGCCTTTGCGGGAAGATAGTTTTCCACCAAAAAGCACCTTGAGTTTTACCGTATCTTTTTTGTTGGTTTCGGTCACTTCCAATACGAGATTTCCATCATCAATCAACACGCGCTCTCCTACCTGCACATCCTGAGCAAATTGCGGGTAGCTCATATATATTTTCTCCATTGTGCCAACACACTCCTCGTTCACGAAAGTTAATATATCTCCTTCTTTTATAATTAATTCATTGTTTTCAATTTCGCCTACGCGTAATTTGGGCCCTTGCAAATCTGCCAGGAGGCCAATATGAATATTGTATTTTTGTCGTATATATAAAACTCTATTGACCACTTTGAGGTGATCTTCGTGGGAGCCGTGGGAAAAATTAAGCCGAAAGACATCCACACCTGCTTTGACGAGATTGAGAAGTTGGGTGTAGCTGCTGGATGCGGGGCCTACGGTCGCAATGACTTTTGTTCGTTGTTGATGTAATTCCATGAAAATGATTTAGTGTTAAAGGTACACTAACTT
>JAHDCK010000063.1 GCA_020629915.1 Saprospiraceae bacterium | reverse complement strand
TCATTTCAAATTAAATATAATATTATTGCGTCCAGTTACTTAGTCAATTTTAATCGACGAAAATTTCAAGGAATTATTTTGTCATCCTAGCTCGGTATTTTTTGTCAGGCGTCTCGCCTGACGGAAACCCGAACTAGAATGCTTAGAAAAATCCACATTCTATTTAGCGGTTTATTTTGATTAGTTGCTTAATCAAATTATACCGCATAATATAGCAAATCGTCGTGCCCTTTATAATCAACTAATCAAAAATAATCGAGGAATACAATAAATCATCCTGCCCTGAAACTGTCAGGTGGGACACCAACAACCGCAGGCTTTTATTATTCTAATTAATTTGATTGTTTGAATATAAAAAAGCCAGACCGAAAATTCCGGTCTGGCACAATCATTATCAAACAACAATAATATTTTTATTCCTGTATTTTCACAAACTTCTCTGTCCGGGTCAACTCTCCTATCCTAAGAGCAAGAACATAAGTAGCAGCAGGCAAATGAGAAACATTTATATGTAATCTTGATTTACCCGGCTTCACGAAAACTGATTGCTCTCCAATCAGACGACCCAGCATATCATAAATTTGATATCTAACATCTCCTTGTGTCTTAAAATCATATACGATAAAAATATCATTGACTGCCGGGTTAGGCAATACCAGCAATCCGTCCGTTGGTCGTAATAAAGCATCTGAAAGGAACCAAAGGGTTTGGGAAGCCGTACTGACATTCCCACATCCATCTGTTGCCATCCAGGTACGAACAATACCATATCCTGTTGCACAATCTCCCGGAATTTCTGTATCTGTAAAAGTAACTATTGCATCACCACAATTGTCTATTGCTGTTGGAATACCAAATTCCCAGACATCACCACAAGCAATTGTATCGCCTGGAGGAATATAAGTAAAAATCGGAGGTGTTCTGTCCTCAGTAATTACACAAATACTTATTTCTGAGGTATTTCCACAATCATTAGTTGCAGTCCATGTTACATTAAATTTCTTAATATAATCCTCAATCAGGCAGTTTGCAATACTTCCGAAAGTTTCCTCCACCTCAATACTAACATTACAACCACTGGCAGAAATATCTGAAGGTTCAAAAACTGGTTGCATATTGCATTCAACTCTAAGGGTATCTCCATCTGATAATCCGTTCAGTAATGGGTTATCAAAACTCAAAGCCGGAGCCGTTCCGGCAGGTACGGTGTAGGTAGCCGAGGTGGTCGATTGATTTCCGCAGGCATCCGTCGCTGTCCAGGTTTGAATAATAGTATAACCATCATTGCAATTCCCGGAAACATCGGACTGACTGGTAACATTTACCGTTCCGCAATTATCCGTTACCAGTGGCTCAGGTAGCAAATCAGCATCTTCCGGGCAGTCCAGCATTCCACCCTGAGGAGTAGTCATGAAAACCGGAGGCGTGGTGTCAACTGTTGTCACACATATCACTAATTGTGATTCATTTCCACAAGGATCAATTGCGGTATAAGTCACGTAAAACTTCTTAATGAAACCCATCATTTGACAATCATATATGTTTTCAAATGATTCATTAACTGAAACGATGACATCCTCACTACAAGCATCCGTTACCATAACATCTGAAGTATCAAAATGCGGTTGCGCGCTACATTCTACCTGAATTGTATCTCCATTGGCTAGTCCTACTAAAGCGGGATCGATAAAGGTAATCACCGGAGCCTGATCATCACCATTCACCTGAATGGTTTGGGAAGCGGTTGATTCATTTCCACAAATATCAGAGGCTGTCCAGATTCTGGTAATGACGGTGCCACAAGAATTGGTCGTCGTTTGATCGTCGAAGGTCAGGGTTACATCACTGCAAACATCTTCGACAACCGGAGCACCAAATGGTGGAGCAGCAACACAATCAACCGAAATATCTGCCGGAACAAACAAAAAGACTGGTGGTGTGTTGTCTATAATATTGACAACTTGCTGAGCCTGCACGCTGTTTCCACAAGCATCCAGAGCTGTCCATACTCTCGTTATACTCAATCCCTGTGTACAATCATCCAAGGCAGAAAATTCATCAAATGATAAATCAACCATATCTGAACAAGTCCCTCCTACAATCGGATCTCCAAAGGCCAGCCCCGGAGGAGTTTCACAGGAAATCGTCGTATCCTGAGGAACATATTCGAAAGATAAATTATTAATAGAAACCACATTTATAGACTGACTAGCCGTTGCCGTATTCCCACAGGCATCTGTTGCCGTCCAGGTGCGTATCACGGTATATTCATCCGGACAAGTTCCGTCAATTGTTTCCTCATTCGTTACATCAATAGTAACAGAACCGCAATCATCATCTGCTTCTGGTGTTCCAAATTGAGCTGTTTCATCACAATTGATGGATACATCTGCCGGAACGAAAGTAAAGAACGGTGGTTCGCTATCATTCAGATTGATCATTTGAGATGCAGTAGAAGTATTACCGCACTGATCCGTTGCTGTCCAAACTCTTATTACCCCTCCGGTGCAAGCACCATTGGTTCCAACCAATTCCCAATCCAAATCTATCGTTCCATTACAGTTGTCTGAAACCATTGGGTAGGCAGCTGGCTGACCAGCGTTTTGACCACAATCTATAGTTTCTGCAGGCGGTATAGATACGAAGGTTGGCCCTTGAGTATCTACTATTTTTATATAAATTAATAACTCACTTACATTTCCACAAGCATCATAAGCTGTCCATTTGCAAAGCATGAGTTTGAAAAATCCATCGGTCGCACAATCTCCATCTACAGAGAGGACATCGTAAAATCCGACAATGGCCGCCGGATCACAATTATCTGTTATAGCAACATCCGAAACATCCAATAGAGGCACATTATTACATTCTACCACCAAAGTATCTCCATTTCCTAATCCAGTCAATAATGGATTGGTATAAGTAATTTCGGGTGGTGTCATATCTGTAAAATGAACCGTTTGTGTCTTGGTAGTTGCATTGCCACATTCATCCGTTGCTGTCCAGGTGCGAATGATGGATTGACCATTACAAGCACCGGGAACTGTTTGTTCCGTGCTAGTCAATGAAACCATTCCACAGTTATCCTCTACCGTTGGATCGAGATTCATCGGTATATCATCATCACAGTCATAAGTGATTTCTTCTATGAAGGTGGTAAACACCGGAGCCTCATTATCTGTAATTGTTATAGTTTGTTCCTGACTCGTAGAATTTCCACAATCGTCGGTCGCCGTCCATATTCTAGTTATAACATAATTACAATTCGTATTATTAGAAACTATATCCTGATTGCCCACTGTAGGTGCATGACAAATATCCGTCACCGTTGGCTCTCCAAACATCGGTAAATTATTTATATCTACAATACAATTTAGAACCGTATCATTCGGGAAGCTGGTAAAGACAGGTGGCTCCTCATCCGTTAGTTTTATATATAAAATCAACTCTGATGTGTTTCCACAATCATCCGTCGCTGTCCAGGTACACTGAAACAATCGAATGAAACCATCCGAGGCACAATCCCCGTCAATAATATTGGTTTCGGCAAAGCTAACATCCAGCGAATCATCACAATTATCTGTTGCTACTACATCATTCACAGAAGGAACCGGGAAATTGATACAACCAAAAGTAAGGGTATCTCCATTGTTCCCCAAAGGCAACACAGGATTAGCAAAACTAATTTGTGGTGGCTCATTATCGGTCTGACCAATGATTTGCTCAGCAGTTGCGGTATTGCCACAAGCATCCGTTGCCGTCCAAAGACGAATGATCCCACCAGCGCAAAGTCCAGTTCCATTCCCAGGCAAATCTTCGTAATCCAAACTCACACTTCCACAATCATCTTCTGCCGTTGGCGGATCAATATTTCCGGGAGTGCCACAAGCAGTTGTTCCGTTAGGTACGTTTGTAAAATATGGCGGCACATCATCAATGATGGTTACCACTTGTTGAGCTTGTATCGTATTCCCACAATTATCTCCAGCAGTCCAGACTCTTGTAACTGACAATCCTTGCGTACAATCATTCAGGGACTCAAAATCATCAAAGGACAATTGGAGATTCCCACAGTAGTCGCTCAGCTCCGGTTCACCAAAGGCCAGCCCAATATCGTCACCGCAATTCACTGTAACATCTTGCGGTACGGATAAAAATTCTAATGTGCCATTAGTAACCTGTACGGTTTGAGATGCCATGGTAGAATTTCCACATTCATCCGTGGCTGTCCACATATTTAAAATAGTTGAATTACCACAAGTATCATTTGTTATCAATGCTTCAAATGAAATCGTTACTCCGGTGCAATCATCCGTAGCAGTGGGTTGTCCGGTATTTTGTGGCGCATTACAACTGACCGTTGTATCCGCAGGGACATAAGTAAACACCGGAGGTGTATTATCTGAAACTAATATATAAATAGTTTCTGTCGTAGAATTACCACAATCATCTGTCGCTATCCAGTAACATTCATATAATTGAATAAACCCATCATCTATACAATCTCCATTGGTAACACTTTCACCAAATTGCACATCCACATCATCATCGCAATTATCCGTAGCGTTGACACTAGCTACAGAGAAAGTCGGGAAAGTTTGGCAAGTAACAAACAATGTATCGCCATCGGTCAATCCTACTAACATTGGATCGACAAAGGTGATGACAGGTGCTTCATCATCTACGATAGAAATGATTTGCTTAGCCGTGGCAGTATTGCCACAGGCATCCGTTGCCAGCCAATTTCTAATTATACCCAAATCGCAAGCCGTTCCATTTTCAAGAGAATCTACATAAGTCAAGGTAACCGCACTACAATCGTCCGCCACAGTCGGCATAGCAATACTGTCCAGATTAGCATCGCAATCTACTTGGACAAAAGGAATGTTTGTAAAATAGGGCGGCATATCATCCAGTAAGGTAACGACCTGTTGTGCCTGTATGGAATTGCCACAATCATCGGCAGCGGTCCAAACTCTGGTAATGGTTAACCCCTGATCACAATCATTTAGAGATTCAAAATCATCAAAGGATAAATTCACATTGGCACAGTAGTCACCTAGTTCGGGTTCGCCAAAGGCCAGCCCGGCATCTTCATCACAATTGATAGTTACATCCGCCGGAACAGATAAAAATTCCAGTGTCCCATTATTGACGTAAACCGTTTGCATGGCTGTGGATTCATTTCCACATTCATCCGTTGCTGTCCAGATATTTAGAATGACCTGATTACCGCAGGTGTCTGTCGTTCCTTGTGCAGTAAACCCTATCGTCACATCCGTACAGGCATCTGTAGCTTCTACGGTTGGCATATTGAGTGGTGCGTTACATACAATCGTCGTATCTGCCGGAACATTCGTAAAGACAGGAGGCGTATTATCTCCTATCACCACATTGATTTCCAGTTGGCTGGAATTGCCACAAGCATCGGTAGCCGACCAGACGCAAGTCATCCAGGTGATAAATCCATCTGCATCGCAATCACCATTTTGAACAAAGGCATCGTAGAAAACGACAATCGGATTGTTATCGCAATTATCTGTTACTTCTACATCTTCTGTATTTAAAGTTGGCATATTATTACAATCCACATACAGGGTATCTCCATTATTCAGTCCGGCCAAAATTGGATCAATCCAGGTAATCGCCGGTGGCTCTGTATCATCTAATTGAATATTCTGAACAGCAGTAGCAGTATTGCCACAACCATCTGTCGCTATCCAAATTCTTTCAATGCCATTGGTGCAAACTCCACCCGTTGTGTTGTCCATCATCGTCACCGTGACTCCGGTGCAATCATCTTCTGCTTCCGCCATTCCCGTATTTACAGGATTGCCTGTGCCACAACTTCCGGTAATATCTGCCGGTACGAAGGTAAAATATGGTGGCGTATCATCTATAATATTTACCACTTGTTCTGCCTGGATGGAATTGCCACAATCATCGGACAATGTCCAAACTCTGGTGACACTCAGTCCTTGAGTACAGTCATTTAAGTTTTCAAAATCATCAACAGAAAGATTTACATTTCCACAACCAATGGTTTGTGGCTGGCCGAAAGCATCATTCAACGGTGCGCTACAACTAATCGTCGTATCACTAGGAATACTTATAAAAGATAATCCATTATTATTTTGAATTTCGATTGAAGCCGTGACGGTGCTTGAATTTCCACATTCATCCGTGGCAGTCCACGTTCTAATTATAGTAAATTCAGAATCGCAGTTTCCTTGTATAATTTCATCCGAATCATCCAATGTTACACTTCCACATTCGTCAGAAGCAACCGCATCATCAAACACCGGCGCTTCATCACAGTTGATAATTTGATCCGCCGGAACAAAGGTGAAGACCGGAGGCGTTTCATCCTTGATAGTAACTGTTTGAGAAGCCGTTGTTTTATTTCCACAAACATCCGTGGCTGTCCAAACTCTGGTTACAGTTGAAGGACATTGTCCTGTTTCCGGTAAGTCAGTTTCTATTAAAATAACATCTCCACAATTATCGTAAACGAGTGGTTCCCCAAATGCCCAAACGTCTGTACATTCTACCATAAAATCTGTTGGAACAAAGGTAAATATTGGACCTTCCGTATCAATAATGGTAACGTTTTGAGAAACGGTAGAAACATTCCCACAGTCATCTGTTGCTGTCCAGATTCTGGTTGTGGTATAACCATCATCGCAATTTCCACTAGGATTCGTATCTATAAAATCCAAATCTATATCATCATCGCAGTTATCCGTTACGTCCGGCATATCAAATGTCAAACTATCCGAACAGCTAATTGTCATAGTAGGTAATACATTTGAAAAAACCGGAGGCGTATTATCATCCGAGGTCAGCGTTTGGGAAGCAGTGGCTGTATTTCCACAGGCATCTGTCGCTGTCCAGGTTCTTGTAATTTGAATTGGACATATTGCATTTGTGGTAATATCCTGATAGTCAATTGTAAAATTATCACAATCATCCATCACGACAGGCATTCCAAAAGCAAGCGTATCATTACAATCTACCGTGGCAGCAGGTGGCACAAATGTAAAGACAGGAGGATTGCTGTCCTGGTAAATCAGGTTTTGGGTAGCCGTTGTTAAATTCCCGCAATCATCTGTCACCATCCAGGTACGAACGATATTTTGATTCCCGGCACAATTTCCGGGAGCATTCATATCCATAAAACTAATATTTACATCGCTGCAATTATCAATTGCGGTTGGCTGTATAAATCCTCCATTTCCATCGCAATCCACAAAAACATCGTCAAAGCTACTCGTAAAAATCGGCGGCGTAGAATCCGAATAATTGATGACCTGTTGAGCGGTAGAACTATTTCCACAATCATCTGTAGCCGTCCAGGTGCGGGTCAGTGTATATTCTCCTTTACAAGTACCCAACGTTTCTTCTACTTCCAAATCCATATCGACATTGCCGCAATTGTCTGTCGCAATAGCATCAGCAATGCCGACTCCTGTCCCACACTCGGCATCAAATCCTCCGGGGATGAGGGTAAATTCGGGTGGCGTATTATCGCTGTACAGGATGGATTGAAATTCGGTGGCTTGATTGCCACAATCGTCTGTTGCTATCCAGGTTCTTCTTACAAAGTATTCCCCAAGGCAGGTTCCCTGAATAGTTGTATCTGAAAAAGTAATATTAATATTACTACAATTATCTTTTACGTCTGGTTCTGTAAAATTGGTCACCTCGTCACATTCCGCATTAATGTCCAGAAGGATTGGGAAAACCGGAGGCGTATTATCTGCGACTGTAATGGTTTGGGATTCGGTAGCTTCATTTCCGCAGGCATCTGTTACGGTAAAAGTTCTAATTATAATATAATTTCCTATACATACACCTTGTGTCGTATCCATTTCTACGGTAAGAACCGTCTGACCACAATCGTCGGTTGCTGTTGGCATAGCCAACACGAGATCTTCATCACACTCT
This sequence comes from Saprospiraceae bacterium, assembly GCA_020629915.1. Taxonomy (GTDB): domain Bacteria; phylum Bacteroidota; class Bacteroidia; order Chitinophagales; family Saprospiraceae; genus JAHDCK01. The sequence goes on along the minus strand of JAHDCK010000063.1, from coordinate 7,621 downwards.
GCTGAAAAATCAGCCGGAACAAATGTAAAGGAAGGTGGTGTGTCATCAATGACCGTTATCGTTTGCGAAGCGGTTACAAAATTTCCGCAATCATCGGTGGCTTTCCATACTCTGGTAGAATTAAACCCGGTGGCACAATCTCCCGTTGGATTCAAATCTTCAAAGTCGATGGTCACACCATGACAATCATCTTCTGCGGTTGGTGGAGTAAAAACAGGGTTTTGAGTACAATCAATAACCTCATCTTCTATTATACTTGTAAAATATGGTGGCTCTTCATCCAGGAAGAAAATCGTTTGAGAAGCCGTAGCTGAATTTCCGCAATCATCTGTCGCCGTCCATATTCTGGTAATCGCTTCATTACACAAATCATCCGTTGACAAGTTTTCGACATCCAAATCGACATTACCACAATTATCACTCACCTGCGGCGTCCCAAATTCGGCCTGTGTTCCACAATCCACTGTTTTATCATCCGGGACAAAAGTAAACACAGGTGCCTCACTATCCGAAACATTAGCAACCTGCGAGGTGGTAGATTCATTTCCACAGGCATCCGTAGCTAACCAAGTCCGGATGATGGTATATTCACTCGGGCAAGCTCCTATGACTGTATCCAACTCAAATGATAAATTTACCAACGAGCAATTATCCGTAGGATTGGGTAGTGCCCAGGCAATTTCTTCATCACATTCAAAATTCAATTCTGGTAAAACAGTAGAGAACACAGGTGGTGTATTGTCAAATATATTAATGGTAGCTGAAGCCGTAGCTGTGTTTCCACATTCATCTGTCGCCGTCCAATTACGAACAATCGTTACTGGACAAAGCAAATTGGTGGTATCATCTTCCATTTCAAAATTCACATCCCCGCAATCATCGGTAGCCGTTGGCATTCCCCATACCACATTTTCATCGCAGGAGAAATCACCACCTGCCGGAACAAATGTAAATTCGGGTGAGTTTGGATCTGTAACAATTAAACTTTGGTTTAAAGTGGATTGATTTCCACAATCATCTCTGGCTATCCAGGTTCGAACAATCGTATATTCCTGCGGGCAATTTCCAAGTAGTGTCGTGTCAGAAAAACTTAGATTAATTTGTCCACAATTATCGGTTACATCAGGTGTTGTAAAATCACCCACGTCATTACATTCAAAATTTAAATCTAATATAATGGGAAATACAGGAGCTTCTGTATCACTAAAGGTAATCGTAGTAGATGCTGTTGCTGTATTTCCGCAACCGTCCATTGCTGTCCAGGTTCTGGTGATAGAATAATTCCCCGGACATATTCCCGTAAGGGTATCCTCCTCAAAATCAATATCTACATCGCCGCAGTTATCCTCGGCTATTGGTGTTCCAAAATCATAGACGTCATTACATTCCAGATTCTGGTCATCCGGCACAAAGGTAAAAGTCGGCGGTGTATCATCCAGTATCGTAATGGTTTGAGATACTGTACTTACATTTCCACACTCATCCGTGGCCATCCAGATTCTCGTCGTGCTATACCCCGTCATACAATCTCCGGTAGGATTCATATCCATAAAATCAACATCAACATCTCCACAATTATCTGAAGCCATTGGCATATCAAACATCACTCCGTTGTCGCAATCTACCGTGACATCCATCGGCATGGCATCAAAAACAGGAGCTGTCGTGTCTATTATTGTAATGGTTTGATCCACCGTGGCCTGATTGCCACAACTATCGGTAGCGGTCCAGGTTCTTGTGATAGAATAATTTTGAGGGCAAGCTCCTGCCAGGGTATCATCGACCATTGTGATTGTTTCTCCCCCACAAGCATCCTGAGCCATTGGCGTTGCAAAAGCAAAAGGCAATTCACAGGAAACCGCAAAGTCATCCGGATCTGCATCAAACTCAGGAGGATCATTATCCCCAATCACAGCAACCTGAACGGCAGTTGCAGCATTGCCACATTCATCTGTAGCCGTCCAAATTCTAATAATCGTTTGCTCATTAGGACAATCGCCAGCAATGATAGAATCTCTGCTTCCAAGTGCCACATTTCCACAATCATCTACGGCAATATAATTTCCAAAAGGAACAGCTTCATCGCAATTCACTTCAAGGGAATCCAGGGTATTTGTAAATACAGGTGCAGTATCATCAATCACCGTTATGGACTGAGCAGCAACAGATTGATTATCACACGTATCTTCAGCCGTCCAGGTTCTTGTTACAATATATTCATTCGGGCAAACTCCTGGAATCGTATCATCAACCATCGTTAAAGAGGAACCCGAACAATTATCCATGACTAAAGGCATTCCAAAAACCAAAGCTGCTGCACAGGAAATCGTATCATCTGCTGGAATGGTCATGAAAGTGGGTGGTGTATTATCCACTATGGTAAACACCTGGATACAGGTATCCATTTCACCGGAAATTGTATCTGTAGAAATATAATATCTTTCTAAAAAAAGTGTATCTCCAATACAGCCTCCTCCGTTACTAACATCAAACGTGGACAATTCTACATAACTACAACTATCCAACACAGTAATTCCGGCAAAATCAGGATCTGGAATTTCACCCAGACATTGATAATTTTCATCCAAATAATTACAGTCCGTTTCCAAAACACAGCAAACGGGTGCAATTCCCGCAATATTTATATAACAGGAATCCGAATTATCAGCATTTCCAAGAGTATCTTTTAGGATTATATTATAATCTGTAAACTGAGGATAGGTTAAAACATATTGCCCCATTACAATAAACGGGTCGGAACCTACATTTGTAAAAAGAATGGGATCAGAAATAGTTAGTGCATTGCTATCGCAGGCAATATAAACCCCATTGGTGGCAAAGACATCCACTACAACAGTATAAGTACCATCTAGATTACAAGTAACCTCAGTCGAATCTTCTTCAATAAAACAAGTGGCACCATCTCCGCACCCAAAGCGAGCTTTGAAGTTGAAACTTAAATCCATAGTTGTATCACAATCCTGCTCCCAAACGGCAAGGTAAAGATTGGTAGGCAATGGAAAACTAGGTACCATAAAATCAGCAAATGTGCTGCTAAAATTATTGCCACAAGCAAAAAGGCTTAAATCGGCACAATCTCCAGCCAATCCACTGGGGTCGAGACCACTTTGATGTTCATTCGACGTATATAAAGCCCATCCAATGTCATCATTAGTGACAATTTGATACTCATAAGTCCCGGCAAAAGCACGGACATCAAACTGAAGCCAGGAAACCTCACAGCCTTGCATTGGCCCAATCACATCCACGGAATCACCAGTGTTGGGATCGAGACATTGCAGCCCATCCACATTAATATTAAACTGAGTAGAATCATAAACACATCCTTCCGCCATGATCCCCGCTTGGGTTTCAGCAGAATTGCCACAGCGAATGATGCCATTGGGTGGTCCTGAATTGGGCGCATCATCAATGGTTCCATCCGGATTCCAGGAGGCTCCGGCATCCCAGCGTTGAGCGCATTCACAGGGGGAGTCGTCCTGCGCTATTAGTGGGTTGTAAAATAAAGAAAATAATAATGTGTAACTAGCTACAATGGTTACTTGGGTTAAAAATCTGGAGGAAAACCACATTTTCATTGTAAAAATATTTAGGAAAAATTAAAAAAAAGGGGTGGAAAGGGATTTAATTAGTGGTATAAAGTGTGTGTATAAAGGAGCGAGGGGTTTCCGGGGAGAAACCTAATAAGGGAGCTTAGCTTTTGTAAAGATATAAACTGTCAGGAAAAAAAGAAATTTTTAATTTTTAAGGCTGGATTTTTCTTTGTGCAAAAATGAGAGAAAATTACATAAAGTACTGTAAAACAGTAGCTTAAATCATTTTTAAATTATAAAAAAAATTATATCCCATTATGGGAAAAACAAGCTAGCTTCATTTTATACTGTCACATTGAAAACCAAGAGAGTTCAATAGAATTTTATCCTAATAAAATCAGGACTATTTCACCAGGGTCCCAACGGGCTCGCCATTAGCGATTTTCATCAAATTTCCTTGTTTATGGATATCGAAAACCTGAATTGGCATGCCGTTTTCTTTACAAAGAGTGAAGGCCGTCAAGTCCATAATTTTTAATTCCATACTAATAACATCATCGAAGGAAATGGAAGAGAATTTTTTTGCATTGGGGTTTTTCTCCGGATCGGAATCGTAAATACCATCTACGCGAGTTCCTTTTAATAGAACATCGGCATTGATTTCATTAGAGCGAAGAGCAGCAGCCGAATCTGTTGTAAAATATGGACTGCCCGTTCCAGCACTAAAGATAATCACCCTGTTTTTTTCCAGATGGCGAATTGCTCTTCTTCGTATATAAGGTTCTGCAATCTCTTTCATTTCAATAGCACTAATCAAACGCGTGTAAACCCCTGCTTTTTCCAAAGCAGATTGGAGTGCCATCCCATTGATGACTGTGGCCATCATCCCCATGTAGTCTCCTTGTACCCGTTCCACACCAGAATCTTTTGCCTGTAATCCTCTAAAAATATTTCCTCCTCCGATGACAATAGCGATTTGCACACCAGAATCTCTCAGGGCTTTAATTTCTCCGGCGTAGTGGGTAAGCATAGCCGGATCAATGCCAAAGGGTTTTTCTCCCATTAAAGATTCTCCGCTTAATTTGAGTAGAACACGTTTGTAGGACATGATTGTTGAGTTGGTTTTGCAATTCAAAAAAAATCAAAAAAAAAGCGAATGATAAATCATTCGCTTTTAAAAAACATTTAATTTTTACCCAAGGGCAATGTGCTTGAAAGCTGTGACGGTCAAGCCATTTTCTACGCCATTGAGATAATCTTTTATAGACATTTTGTTGTCTTTTACATACGCCTGATTGAGCAGGGTATTTTCCTTGTAGAATTTATTCAATCGACCCATTGCAATTTTTTCAAGGATAGCTTCCGGCTTTCCTTCGTTGCGAGCCAATTCTTTTCCGATTTCGATTTCTTTTTCTACTACTGCAGAATCGACATCATCCTTGTCCAGAGCGATTGGTTTCATAGCAGCAACCTGCATGGCTACATTTCTACCCGCCTCCGCAGCAGGATCTCCCCCTTTAGACAATCCAACGATTACACCAGCTTTGTTACCCATGTGGATATAAGAAACAACTTGTTCAGCTTCAAGGCTTTGGTAGTCAGCGATTTCCAGTTTTTCACCGATTACACCAATTTGCTCGGTAATTTTATCGCCAAGTGCCATTCCATTAAAATCCAACCCAAGGAGTGCATCTTTGGTTTCCGGGAAATTTGCTAATGCCAAATCGGCTATTTCCTTAGTGAAGTTTACGAAATCTTCATTTTTGGCAACGAAGTCCGTCTCACAACTCAATCGCACGACTACACCTTTTTTAGAATCGCCGGAAACTTTAGCAATAACAACACCTTCTTTGGCATCGCGGTCAGCACGCTTTGCGGATAATTTTTGACCTTTCTTTCTGAGGTTTTCTATAGCTTTATCAAAATCACCTTCTGCTTCGACGAGGGCTTTTTTACAATCCATCATTCCCGCTCCGGTCATTTGTCGCAATTTCATAACATCTTTTGCAGAAATTTTAACTTCCATTATTGTGTTATTTTTTTAAATTATAATTAATAAAAAATTATTTAGCAGCAGCTTCTTCTTTTTTCTCTGCTTTTTTGTTGTTACGCTCTTCTAACCCTTCCTTAATGCACTTCACCATATAATCTACTACGATAGACACTGATTTTGAGGCATCATCGTTTGCCGGAATCGGATAATCTACTTTTGTTGGGTCAGAGTTCGTATCCACCATTGCAAAAGTCAAAATTCCAAGCTTGGTAGCTTCCGCAATTGCAATATGCTCATGGATAATATCCACTACAAACACAGCTGCAGGAATTCGATTCAAATGTTCGATACCACCAAAGACTTTTTTCAGTTTATCCTTTTTACGGGACAACATCAAACGCTCCTTCTTGGTAACGCTGGACAAAGAACCATCTGCCAGAGATTTTTCGATGTGCTGCATATTTCTGATCGATTTGCGGATCGTTGCGAAGTTGGTCATCATACCTCCCAGCCATCTGTCGGTTACATAAGGCATGCCTACGCTTCCTGCAGCTTCTGCCACGATAGTTCTGGCTTGCTTTTTTGTCGCCACAAACATGATTTTCTTTCCGGATCTGGCAATTTGTTTGGCGGCATTTCCTGCTCGCTCCATGCACTCAAGGGTACGGTTAATATCTATAATATGAATGCCTTTGCGCTGGTCAAAAATATAGGAACGCATTTTAGGATTCCATTTTTTCTTCATGTGTCCGAAGTGAACACCTGCATTCAGCATATCTTTATATTCAGGTAATTGCATATTTGTTTTATTTTACAATCAAAGTTTTTAAATAAATAAAAATACAGGAGATTAACGCTTAGAGAACTGGAAGCTTTTTCTTGCTTTTGGCTTACCATATTTCTTACGTTCCACCACACGGGCATCTCTGGTAAGGAATTTTTGATCCTTTAAAGGTTTGCGGAATTCCTCATTCAATTTTACCAGGGCACGGGCAATACCCATACGAACGGCTTCTGCCTGTCCCTTGAATCCACCTCCTTTGACATTCACCTTGATATTATAGATTCCTTCTACGCCTGCTACTTGCAGAGGAGCAGTAATTTTATCTGTGATATGACTCTGGGGAAAATAGTCTTTGAAATCCCTGTTATTGACGGTAATATTACCATCTCCCTGAGTAACATAAACTCTGGCAATGGCTGCTTTTCTACGACCGACTGTATTGATCATTTCCATATTATAATGATTGAATTATTTTTAAATAGATAATGGTTCGGGTTTCTGAGCACCATGTTTGTGTTCTTCACCAGTGTAAACAAATAATTTTTTGAACATTGCACGACCCAATTTATTTTTAGGGAGCATTCCTTTTACGGCTTTTTCCATGATAGCAAAAGGCTTTTTAGCTGCTAATTCTTTAGCCGTTATGCTTTTTTGTCCACCTGGATAACCAGAATAGCTCAGGTAAACTTTTTGATCCCATTTTGACCCGGTGAATTTTGCTTTTTCGGCATTGATGACAATGACATAATCTCCACAATCCACATGTGGTGTATAAGAAGGTTTATGCTTTCCTCGCAAGACATGCGCAATCTTGGAGCCTAGTCTTCCTATTGGCTGTTCTGCTGCATCTACGATATACCACTTGCGCTCGACCGTTTCTTTGCTTGCAGATTTAGTTTTATAACTTAATGTATCCATTTTGGTATTATATTTTTACCGCTATTAAAATTGTGAGCGCAAAGGTAATTTTCTTTTATTCAAATACCAAGCATTGTTTTATCTTTTTTACATCCTGTCGTTATAACTAACTGATAATCAATGAAAATATCGCCCAGAAATTTTAAACGGCAAAACAAATGGGATGTGTTGAGGCATTTTTTGAATGGGGAAAGACCGGAAATGAAAATAAAATTTTCGGATGCGTGGTGTATTGGAGGTTTATCCTTCCATCAAACGGATACCTGGTGTTTTTTACGAGCAGCGCATGAAGCAACAAACTAAGCAACTAAGGAACCAGCCACAATAAAATTTATAATACTTTGAACGACTTTTTAATTTCTTCTTCGTTAA
>JAHDCK010000514.1 GCA_020629915.1 Saprospiraceae bacterium | reverse complement strand
GGCGAAAGCGGCAGCGCAGAAACAACGGATTCGGATTCTTTATTTAATGAATAATTAATAATTACGAATGAATAATTTGGGGAACTGGGTTTGATGAAAAAACATATACTATTTTGTCATCTCGAACGAAGTGCTACCCATCCTCTTCGAGGTTCTTTCACTTGAAAGTCCTCTGGGACTTTCACCCTTCGGGATCGTTCAGTCATGTCTAAACGCAAAGGATGGCCCCTACGTTTTACTTCTGGGATTTCCTAGGAATCAGATTTCCATTTTTAGACGAGATTCCTCACTTCGTTCGGAATGACAACTCTTTCTTTTGTTTTTCAAAAGTCAATTAGTCTGCCTTACACAATGCGTTGCAGACTGAAGTCTGCGATACTTTTTTATAAAAAATGACTCAAAAAGAACTGGACACAAGGTTGGAAAAAGTGGCGGCTATTTACGATGCCATTGGCGAGGGAAAGCGGGCGAAAGATGCGCGAGAGCGAATCGGAAAACCTGCTGGAAAATATTTTAACCTGGAAGGATATGAGCGCATTGCAGACAGTTATAAAAAGAAAAATTATATTCAAAAAAATATAAAATTAGAACCTTATGAAATTCAGGAGCTAAGCCGGGAACAGTACTGGCAGATTTTTCAAAGCAGTCGAAAGCGGAAATTTGATATTCATTTTTTTACAAAAAACGAACTGGAAATCTTTGAAACCAGTCGCCGGATTTATAACCGACTGAATCAACTCAAAGGCATTTATGGATACTCAGACCAGGATTTGAAATGGGCGAAATCTGCCTTGAATCAAATCCCGGAAACGATGGGTCGGGTAGGGGGTGGTACGGAGAGATATTACGCCAAATTATATGCGAAAAAGAAAGGATATAAAAGAGGCAGTCCGGAAGAAGTTGAAAAAGCAAAACGTTACATAGAAACAATTTTTATGGAAGCCACTAAAATATTAGAAAAAACAGAACCCAAAAGAGATGCCCTCAAGCTGGAGCTTCGTACAGATTTTTATATTGAAAAAGGAGATTATCTGCGGAGGGGAGAAGAAGCGCAAGTAATAGAAATTAAGAAAATTGCTATGCGTTCCGGAGGTAATTTTGGGGATGAAAAATACGTGTCTTATCGCCTGCACGACCTGGAGCGATTGACGACTTACGAGGTGGAAGACCGGCAGGAATATTGGATGATCAATAATTACAAACGGGCTGAAAAAATTACAAAGGCCGAATTTTCAAAATTAAAAAAGGCAGCGAGTGAACCCTTGCCGGAAGCAACGCAAAAGGATTTATTGAATAAGATAAATACTGAAATCAAAAATCAGAACGGGGATTTAGTGCGCTTGTTGCTTCGGGATTATTTTAATAAAGTGGTGCTGCGGGAACCCAAAAAAGTGGCGACTTATTTTGAGTTGCGTTATAAAATTCCCTATAAAAAACATCGGCCTTGTATCTGTCCGGAAGACTACGACGAACAAACACTTGCGAATTTTTATAATAAATTACCGGATAATATTTGGAATTTGATTCCCAAAAATCTAATTGCAAAACCAAAGAAAATTTCCAGTCGGAAAGACTACCAGGCCGACCCGGAAGACAAGCATTTGAAAAACCTGGTCGGGCCGTTTGTGGGGAAAGATACATTTCAGTTGTCGATGATGGGCGTGCATTTTGATGAAAAAGGCATCACGGCGACCAACGCCCGGTTGCTGCTTTTTCTACCCAAAATCAAGGAAGGAAAAAAGGGAACTTACTGCATGACCAGCCGTTGTTTTAAGGAAAACCAAACGGCAGAAATCACGGATCGGGCCTTTCCAAATTACCTCGGCGTTCTACCAAAATTAAAAACAAAATATACGACTTTCCTTTTGGATGTTCACCAGCAACGCACCTTGATCCAGACTTTGGATAAGAATGGTTTTGAAGGAAACATTATAAATTATTTGTATGGAAAAGAAAACTATGTTGCGGTGCATTCCAAAACCATCTTGCAACCCGGATTGGAAGCAATGGCCAAATTGGGATACGAAAAAGCCAGGCTGTGGATAGAGTCACCCAACAAGGCGATGGTGCTGACGGCTCCGGAGGTGACGAAAAAACAGTTGGTGGAAAAGTCGGTTCCGCTAATGTTGTTGATGCCGTTTTACCGGGGAGAAAACTGGAAGGAATTTCAAAGCGTTCTGAAGCCGGGAGATGTGTTGTACGATTTGGAGAAGAACGAATTGCGATTTTTTGGGAATGAAAAACCGGCGGTTCGGTTTGGAGGAGGGGAGTATGACAAGGAACGGAAACTGAAATTGGCGAAGGCAAAAGCGGCGGCGCAGAAGCAACGCATACGGATTCTTTATATAATGAATAATTAAAAATTAATAATAAATAATTTTTGGAGAGTTGTTTTTTTAGGTAAAATAGTTATTAAAAATATTATAAAAAAATAAAAATAATGAGTTTTCAATTAGCAAAATTAAAACC
>JAHDCK010000513.1 GCA_020629915.1 Saprospiraceae bacterium | reverse complement strand
GCTTCTACGTACAGCAGGTGGATAATCGGCTCCCGGAAGTAATAGCTGAAAAGGGTGACGCTGAGTGCCATCGCCATGATAAGTGCAAAACTCTGCCACACCAAACCCATCACGGGTTGCTTCTCCTTGATCATCCGGGAGAACATCGGCAGGAGGATATTGGCGAAGAGCAGAGCGAAGGCATTGGCCGCATCGAGCAGGCGGTAGGAGGCGGCATAAATGCCCGCCTCGGTTTTGCCATCGGGCAGGAGGCGTTCGAGCATGACGCCATCGATGCGATAGTAAACTGTCATGAGCAGGATGAGTGTGGCATAAGGGAATCCTTCCTTGATTATTTTTTTTATAATTTCTTTTTCTATCTTAAAGCCGGAAAACCGGGCGTAATTCCTCGTCAGCAGGAAACCAATCCCGGCCGTGGCTCCGAAGGCGAAAGTCTGGGCGTAGATGAAATATTCTATTTTAAAATCGGAAACGACTTGACCCCAAAGCAAAAAACCAACCACGACAATCAGTATCAATTTATCTAAAACAGATAAGAAACTTTCCCATTTGAATAAATGCAGGGCGGTGATATTCGACCGAAAATAAATGCTAAAGGAAATAAAAACCTGATTGAGCAGTAGCGGAAATAAGAGCTTTAGTTCCATGCCTTCGTAGCCGTTCAGCCAGCCGAAGAAAAAAATCAGCAGAAGATAGGCAACCGCTAACAGGAGTTTCGTCACAATAAAATTTGGAACATACGTTTTAAGCAAATCCGCATTTTGCGCAATCGTCCGGTTGTTGTAGTGGGTCAGACCAAGATCCAGGAAGATGTAAAAGAGCAGGGAAAAATTAAACAAGGCAAAATACAACCCGTACACCTCCGAGCCGACCGTGTTCTGTACCGTCCTGTCGATCCCAAAAATGTAGAGGGGCTTGACCAAAAGGTTGGCAAACAATAAAAACGCTAAATTTGTGAAGAATTTTTGTTTCATCTGTTGAAAACAGCCAACAAAAATTTGTCATTTCGAGCCTTGGCGAGAAATCTTCTCTATGAAATGAAAAAGGGTTCCCTGATTTTTCCTTAGTATTCTACCAGTGAACTTTCGTTTTTCGCTTCTTAGAGAAGATTTCTCCTATCGTCGAAATGACAAATGATTTTTGGATTGTTTTTATGATTTAAAATCAACTCATCGCTAAGATAACCAGAAGTTGAAACTCCAACGAAAAAACTAAACTCAACGTATTCAAATGAAAATAGCCGTCAACACCCGTTTTCTACTCAAGGGCGGACTCGAAGGAGTCGGGCGGTTTACGGACGAAGCTTTTCAACGCATCGTGCAGACGCACCCGGAGCATGAATTTTATTTTTTCTTCGATAGAAATTATGATGAAAAATATATTTATGCTAAGAATGTAAAACCAGTTATTCTGTGGCCACCCGCCAGGCATCCTTTTTTATTTTATATTTGGTTTGAATATGCAGTTGCCAGAGCACTAAAGAAATATAAAATTGACTTATTTGTTTCGCCCGATAGTTTTATTCCGTTGAATACAAAAACGAAGACGCTTTCCATTATTCACGATGTAGCTTATCAGCATTTTCCGGAACACATTCCACTTATCCAATTAGAATATTACAAATATTTTGTAAAACGATTTCTAAAAAAAGCCAATCGCATTGCCACGGTTTCGGAATTTACCAAGCAGGATGTTATCAATTTTTATAATATAAAACAAGAAAAAATTGATGTCGTCTATAATGGAACAGGAAATACTTTTCAGCCTTTGAGCAAATCAGAAAAAGAACAAATCAAAAAGGAATATTCTAAGGATAAAAATTATTTTTTATATATTGGTTCTCTTCATCCAAGGAAGAATGTTACCCGATTAATCCAGGCATTTAATATATTTAAAAACAAAACAGGATCAGATTTCCAACTTTTGCTCTCCGGAAATCCCGGCTGGAAAACGGCAGCTATCCAGCAAGCATATAACGATTCAAAATATAAATCTGATATACATTTTTTAGGCTTTGTGCCGGATGAAAAATTGCCTAAAGTTTTGGGAGCTGCTTATGCTTTGACTTATGTTTCTCTCTTTGAAGGATTTGGCATTCCGGTTTTAGATGCTTTGCATTGTGCCGTTCCGGTGTTGACTTCCAATGTATCTTCCTTACCTGAAGTGGCAGGCGAAGCCGCCCTGTATTCCGATCCACACTCTACAGATTCTATTGCAGAAAATATGATAAAAATATATTCTAATAAAAATCTGCGGGCGCAACTCATTGAAAAGGGACGCACCCAGCGACAAAATTTTAGCTGGGAGAAAACGGCGGATTTACTTTATAAAAGCATGATGAAGACTCTGTAACGGCGGTTAAAACCATCGAATATTTTTGTATCGCAGGTTTTAGCCTGCATTGCGTAGTGCGGTGCAGGCTAATTGAGTTTAAGAAATTAACCGACGAATTTTTAACCAAGCGTTGTGC
>JAHDCK010000512.1 GCA_020629915.1 Saprospiraceae bacterium | reverse complement strand
CCCGACTACGAAATTCCGATGGACGACACGGAACAACTCCGGGCGGTCATCGCCTCCCTGCTGCAACAAATTTCACCTGTATAAAATTAAAAATATGAAGGAAATAGATATTACCCGTCCGGTTATTCGCCTGGAAGTTCAATGCGGCCTGGTGCGAAAAGCCCAGCTCCGCGAAGCCCTGAACGCCTCCGTCTGGGAGTTCGATAAAGTAATAAAACACTTATGTGAAAAAGAAGCATATTTTAAATCGGCCTATGCGCCCTACTTGAAAAAATGGTCTTTGCCGGAGCAGTTGGCGATTCGGTTTGTGCAGCACGTCTGTCCGGGGTGGGAGATATTGGTGGAGGTGTGATTTAGGTCATCCCCACCAAAACATAACTCGTACTTCTTCCCCCGGCTTCTTCTTTTTTCAAAATTCCTTTTATAATTAAATCCTGAATATCACGTAGAGCGGTGTCATTGGAACACTTGGCCATTTTCGCCCATTTGGAAGTCGTTAGTTTGCCGTAAAAATCATCCAGTAGTTTATTTAATATTAATTTTTGACGATTATTAAGGGAGGTTTGATTGTGCATATTCCAGAATTTATTTTTATATAAAACTTTTGAAAGAGTACTTCGGGAAGCAGTAAGAGCCGTGTTTAAACAACGTAAAAACCAATCGAGCCACAAAGTAATATCCAGTGTTCCTTTTTGACTAGTTTCAAGAATATGGTAGTAGGCTTTTCGCTCCAGTTGAATTTGAGCAGACATACTATAATAGCGATGCTTGACTCCGTCTGCCCTTGTTAAAAGCAAATCCGTAATGGCCCTGGCGATCCGCCCATTTCCATCATCAAAGGGATGTATTGTAATAAACCACAAGTGTGCAATACCTGCTTTTAATACAGGGTCGATATTTATATTAGAATTAATCCATTTTAAAAAGGCTTCCATTTCTTTTTGAACCTCCTCGGCTGGCGGGGCCTGGAAATGAATTTTTTCACGACCAATAGCACCCGAAACTACTTGCATAGGTCCCTTGGAATCATCCCGGTATTGACCCACCAAAATTTTGTAAAGCCCGCTTCTGCCAGTTGGGAAAAGGCAATTGTGCCACCCAAAAAGACGGTCGTTGGTCAGCGGCTGTTCGTGTTTTTGGATAGCATCTAACATCATTTCTACCACACCATCCACATGCCGATCCGAGGGAATCAACCCGGCGATATCCATCCCCAGGCGACGAGCGAGCGAAGAACGAACCTGGTCGGGATTCAATATTTCACCTTCAATTTCATTGGTTTTCAAAATGTCCAGCGTAAGCGTTTTCAGGTTCGCCTCACTCTGCAAATCGAACCCCAACATCTCCATTGAGCCAAGCAATTGCCCCTGCAACTGGCGAACATTTCCCAACACCTCAAGCAGGTGTTTGTCATCCCATTTAAAAGAAGGCCAATTAGGTTTTTGATAGATGTATTGCATTATTTACCGCATAATTTGCGGTTAAAATAGCCTTTTTTCGCCGCAAAAGCAATTATTCACCGCATATTTTGCGGTGAATGAGGGGTTTATTCGCCGCATTTTAAAAATTCAGTATAGGAGATAGGTATGGAAAACTCTAAGCCGTCTTTTTAAAGTTAAGTTTATTCTTAACTTTTTTGTTCTCCTCCTGCCTTTTCTTCTTATTCAACCGGATCTCATTTTCCTGTTTTTTAATATGCAATTTAAACCAATGCGTAGCAGGGATCATTGCTCCGCTGTGTAATTCCAGGCGAAACATAATGTCTATATTTGGATTTTCTTTATTATTTAAAATTCTGCTCAACTTAGTTTTATGAATTCCAATATCAGCCGCAAATTCATGATGCGGTTTTTTCAACAAAGAGATATAATTTTTCAATTGTTCAGAAAACGAAAAACTATCTATATAATTATCTTGAAGGAAATAATCTTCAATAAGTAATTTCATTCGCATCAATTCCCCATGAAGAATTTGGGCGTCAGATCTATTCTTCAGTTTTTCCATCCGAAGTTTTCTAAACTCTTCTTCCGCTTTTTTCTTTTCTTCGGGGGACAGGGAACTTGGGAAAATGAAACTTTCTACCAATTCTTCCTTTGAATATTGAGCCTTAAATTTTTCATATAATAATTTATTATCGTTCATTTAGCCAGTTTTTAAGGTCATCTTCAGAGATGTTTTTTTCATTTATTGCCATAGCCACATTTCTAATTAATCTATCCGCAAAGAAATTTCCTAATATTCTTTTTATTTCAATTAACTCTTCCTCACTTGGGTTAAATGAATATATTTTTAATAATTCTAGTTGTAATGTGCTCAATTTTTTTGCACCCATTGTTAAAAATTTTACCTGAAAAAAAATCTTAATGTAAAATACAATTTTTCCTGAATTCTTTCAAATAGTAAAAAAGTCCATCGAAGATTCCCAACAACCCCAAGCCCAACCCACCATACCCATCGTATATTCCCACCAAAAAAG
>JAHDCK010000511.1 GCA_020629915.1 Saprospiraceae bacterium | reverse complement strand
AGAAATTAAAAAGTCGTTCAAAGTATTATAAATTTTATTGTGGCCGGTTACTTATTTATAGAATTAAAAGAAAAAGGCTTCAAGGTAGCTCCCGGACAAATGGCCAAAAATATCACAACTCCTGGCATTAATTTATTGGACTTACCTAAAGATACTTTATTAAAAATAGTAGAAAATTCTATAATAAAAATTACAAGACTTAGAAACCCCTGTCATCAAATCAATTCTATCCGGAAGGCGTCATGCTTGAGGGTGGAACGATTGAGCCGGGAGATGAAATTGAGGTGGAGTTGCCCCCGAAGCCTTTTGTGAAACTGGAAAGGGTTTAACAGTGATTAAATAATTTAATTTTTAATATTACAAAAACACAAACCATACTATTTTATTTATAATAAAAAAATAACTATACTAACCTCTTAAACCTTCACCCGCCCACCAAAGTCTAACCTATAATCCGTCACATTTTCTGACAGAACCCTAAACAACTATCGCATAAAAATTAGTAAGTTCGCCTTACTTGTAAAAAGCACACCTCAAACTTTTGATAATGGAAATAAAACCAACTACCGGTATCAAAGTGATTTTTCTGATCACTCTCCTTCCCTGCTTCAATCTTTTTGCCCAAACCTATCCCGATCATTTCGGAACCGGAAACGATGTCGGAATAACGATAAGTTCAAGTCCTTCCGTCGCAGCGGATTCCGCTGAAACGACCCTCTCCGGGACGGGTTACCTAACAGACCTTGAAGGCGCTTCCCGCTTTTTATCTCAGGCCGGATTTGGTGGCAGCTATGAGGAAATGGTTTATGTCACGCAGGTGGGAGTTGGCGATTGGCTGGACGAGCAATTTGCCATGCCTGCCGATCCATATCTCACTAATTATTATTCGATATACACCGATATAATTTCCAGAATACAAATGGTACATCCCGGCGCAGTAATAGATCGGGATCGCACGTATCAGGATTTTGTATTCTATAAAAAGGCATTTAGAGACGCGGATGTCCTTCGGAACAAAGCAGCCTTTGCCCTTCATCAAGTTTTAGTTTTATCAACAAGAAGTATTAAACTACAAAAGAGAGGATATGGTGCCGCTTCTTATTATGACATTTTATACGAAGGTGCCTTTGGAAATTTTAGGGATATTCTGGGACAAGTGACGCTTAATCCGCTGATGGGATTTTACCTGAGTCACCTTCAAAACAAAAAAGCTGACCCTGCCCTCGGCACACTACCCGATGAAAATTACGCCAGGGAAATCATGCAATTATTTACCATTGGTTTGCATGAACTCAACAACGACGGAACCAAAAAACTGGACGGCGACGGCAACCCCATCCCGACTTATGACATCGTAGATATTCAGGAACTCGCCAAAGTTTTTACGGGACTTTCCGGCGGAGCCTGGGATGTCGAAGCCTTCCCCTCCCTGGCCGGACTCCCGTTGGCCTTTAATCAGGATTTAAGACGTTATGATACCAGAGTGCCGATGATTATGTGGGAGGAACACCACGAACCCGGTACCAAAACACTCGTGGATGGAACCGTTATTCCCGCCGGGCAAACCGGAATGCAGGACATCAATCAGGCATTGGATGCCTTGTTCAATCATCCAAACGTGGGGCCGTTTATTGCTACCCGACTAATCCAACAAATGGTCAAATCAAATCCGACTCCGCTCTACGTCAATCGGGTGGCTTCGGCTTTTAATAACAACGGTAATGGCGTGCGAGGCGATATGAAAGCGGTCTTCCGGGCCATCCTTACCGATCCCGAAGCGAGGGAATGCTCCTGGCTTGACCACCCAAAAACCGGAAAACTCCGCCAACCGCTGGAGCGAATTATCGGCCTGTTTCGGGCCTTCGATATTGATAGTCCGTCAGGGGATCTTTGGTTTGCAGAGTATAATACCCTCTTTGATGTTCAGGAACAAATCTTTATGGGTGCGCCGACGGTTTTTAACTTCTTCACACCTTTCTATGCGGAGGATAACTATGTATCTCCCAATGATATGGTTTCTCCTGAATTTCAAATCCTGCATTCCGTTACGGCGATACATTATTTGAATTTGATGGAAAATGCTTTGAAGGAGCGCCCTTTTAGAAATTTTACCCGGGTCAATCCCAATAGTCCGAGATTAAATAACAATAACGCAGACGCACCTTTTCTGGATTTTTCGGATGAAATTGCTTTGCTGGATGCTTCGGGATTAAATGCTATGATGGACAGGTTGAATTTGATCCTTTGTCACGGTGGTCTTTCGGATGGAACGAGGACGATTATAGAAGCGGCTTTGACCGATTTGATTAATTCCGGGAATTTTACCTCGGAAGAAATTGTGCAGAATGCGATTTACTTTATTGTCGCTTCTGCTGATTATACTATTTTAAAATAATTTATAATATAATTTTATATAAAAAACTACATTTTGCAAAAGACCATTTGTTAAAGCCGGGTATGCGAGGTTTTGATAAATGCACA
>JAHDCK010000510.1 GCA_020629915.1 Saprospiraceae bacterium | reverse complement strand
TTAATATGGATGGAACCCCTGTTCAAAGTTTTGCTAATGATGGCCTGCTAAGCACCTACACAGGAGAAGAAAATCATATTCATAATACCTTATTGCAAGTAGACAATAAAGTTTTAGTTTTCGGAGAACGATTTGTTCCAGGCACTATTAATATATATAATACAGAAGCATTTATCTCCAGATTTATGGCAGATGGAAGTCCTGATATAAGTTTTGGAGACCAGGGTTCAGTTACTTTAACTTATACGGACTGGAGAGATTATTTACACACCGGGGTCTTTACAGAGCCGGATGGCTTCCTTGGAATCGGCGTGGAAAATTTTGACAGTGCGTCATCCGTAAATTTAATATTTACAAAATTCCTAATGGATGGAACGATTGATCAGAGTTTTGGTACGGCAGGAACATTTCGCATTCCTACTCCTTACAGACTGATCCTTTCTACAGCACGAACGAATGAAGGAGATATTCTTATTCAATTTGATACCGATCAAAATTTTACAAAATGGAAAAAATATAAAGTTCCAAATATTGCACTGGATGTTTCCACCCCCGAACTCGCCGCTCCCCCTACCCTTTTTCCAAACCCGACTAGTTATACGGCTTTACTAAAATTTGAGTTGTTAGAACAAAGCGAAACAGAAGTTTTTCTTTTGGATATTACCGGACGCATTGTAAAAAATATTATAAAAAAAGAATCAAAATTACCCGGAAAATATACAGAAACGATTAATTTATCCGGATTGCAGGCAGGAGTATATTTTTTAAAAATAAAAACCACAAATCATATTTATTCAGAAAAAATAATAAAAACTAATGGATGAAAAAGCTAATTTATACCATATTTTATCTTATACTTTATTTTAATCTTCAATCCCAGCCCTTTTCATTGGATACTTCCTTTGGACAGGATGGATATTATATTTCTCCGGATTTTACCGATGCAGGGTATAATTATTTTTTACTTAATGACGAATCTCTGCTGATTTTTGGAGAGGTAGAAAACTATTTTAACGCACTAAAAACCCTGGACCCGGAGGGAACTCGAAATTATGAAAGTGAAGCAGTTTTTCTGGAAGTTTTAGATTCAACAGAATGGCTCACAGAATATATTTATTTCAATGATGCTTACATGCAAAATGACGGAAAAATAATTGTGGCCTCAGAAGATTTAGGACTTTTCCGGGTGAATGCGGATTGGAGCCTCGACACTACTTTCGGAGACAACGGAAAAACCGCCCTCCCATTTATCGCCCATTTTGTAGAAAAGCGTTGGGATAATATCCTCCTGGCAGGTGGCTATGTGAATGGCGAAACCCCTCTGGTTGCTCTAACGCCGGATGGAGAAATTTACGAGGCCTACGGGGACAGCGGGATTGTTTCCTTTCCCGATTTCTCTGACATAATTTATATTCAAGATATTAATATTGATAACAATGGCAGAGTTCACGGAATAGGAAAAAAATATTTTGATCCTTCTTTTGTTTTCACCTTCCAACTCGATCCTTTCGGACAGTTAGACCCTGATTACGGAAATGGCGGAATATTAAATTATACCCTTCCGAACGGCTATTTTATGCATCTCCCTATTTACCAGGAGGATAATAAATTCCTGTATACAGGGATTTCAGATAATGAAAATCCCTATGTCCGACGCTATTTACCTAATGGTGCTCCCGATGAATCTTTCGGGACGAATGGAATCACCCTCCTGGAACAACGCCCCGGAATTTCAAGAATCAACAGTCTCATCGTATTAGACAATGATCAAATTCTGCTTTCTGGCAACTGGCTCAATCCCAACCAATCGAGGACTATATTTTTAGTCTGTCTATATCCCAACGGGAAGATCAACCCGAACTTTGGAGAAGATGGATATATGTATTTTGATTATGGGAGATTTTATCCTGCAAAGTTAGTCCAGCGAGCAGATGGAAAGGTTTTGCTGGGATGTAATGATAATTATCGCAGCCTGGTTTTACAATTTCTAACGGAATTCAATGTTGGCACTCTCGAACCTGAATCGGATTTTTCTACTTTGATTTATCCTAACCCTATTTCTACAAATACGACTCTTGAATATACATTAAATGAAAATTCTAAAATAAATATTGCTCTTTATAATATAGAAGGAAAATTAATTAAAACGATTTTAGAAAATGAGTTTAGAAGCAGCGGAGAGCAAGAGGAAAGCATAAACCTTGAAAACATTCCATCCGGAAATTATATATTAAAAATAAGCAACCATGAAACGACTACCGCAGTTAAAATATATAAAAAGTAAAATTTTATACCTGCTTTTTTCCTCTTTTTTCTTCCTGAATCTTCAGGGACAAGAAATAGAACTGGATACTACTTTTGGAGATTCGGGCACCTTATCATTAGGCGATGGTGTCCCTCTATTTTTAGAAGATGGAAAATTTCTTTACCTCAATTATGGTCATCTAGCTGGAATGGTGAAAATGAAAAAGTATCATAATGAT
>JAHDCK010000062.1 GCA_020629915.1 Saprospiraceae bacterium | reverse complement strand
CACCATTGCACCATTGCACCATTGCACCATTGCACCATTGTATATAAATTCTCACACATATTATAGTTTAAAATACGGAGCATTGTCTCCGAAGCAGTTAGTGGATGCAGCCGTTCAATTAGGATTGAAATCGCTAACACTAACGGATATTAATAATACGTCTTGTAGTTATACGTTTTATGAGCTTTGTATAAAAAATAATATCAAACCAATTCTTGGAATTGAATTCAGGAAAAATAATAAATTATTATATATAGGAATTGCTAAGAATAATGAAGGGTTTTATAATTTAAATCGATTCCTGACAAAGCACTCTGTCGAGCAAAAGCCACTGCCGGATACGGCTCCGTTTCTGGGAGATGTTTATTTTGTATATGATAAAATAATAAAGCCTTTGGAGCTGTTTCGGGAAAATGAATTTTTGGGGATTCGCCTGGATCAAATCAATGGCCTGTTTAACTCTAGTTTAAAAAAATATATTCATAAACTGGTTATGCTTTGTCCCGTGACTTTTCTCGACAAGGAAGGATTTGCGACACATCGCTTGTTGAGAGCTATTGATCAAAATGCGTTGATCTCAAAAATAACAACAGAGGACTGCGCACAACCCAATGAAATATTTTATGATCCGTTATGGGTTTTAAAACAATATAAATTACATCCGCAAATCATTCGCAATACAAAAATAATAGTGGAAAATTGTAATATATGTTTTAATAAAACCCTTCAAAACAACCGCCAAACCTTCACCGGAGATAAAGACGGTGACTTCAAGCTCCTAAGCAAACTGGCACACAACGGCTGCAAACAACGCTACGACTACAACGCCAAACAAGCAACTGAGCGCCTGCGCCGCGAGCTGAAAGTCATCTATCGCCTGAATTTTTGTGCCTATTTCCTCATCACCTGGGACATCATTCGTTATGCACACAGCGTGGGCTATCACCACGTGGGGCGGGGAAGCGGTGCGAATTCCATTGTGGCCTACTGCCTGCGCATTACGGACGTGGACCCATTAGAATTAGATTTATATTTTGAAAGGTTTATTAATCCGCACCGAACTTCTCCGCCCGATTTTGATATTGATTTTTCCTGGGACGAGCGGGATGATGTCATTGATTATGTCTTTAAAAGATACGGGGCAGAGTACACAGCTCTCCTAGCAACGTACAATACATTCAAGGGACGTTCCATTATCCGGGAGTTGGGAAAAGTGTTTGGATTGCCCAAGGCGGAGATTGATAAAATTACAGATGCCCCTCATGCCACAGAAACGCATCACGAGCTGGCGCAAACTATTTTTAAATATGGGAAAAAAATAGAAGGGTTTCCGAATTACCTTTCCATTCACGCAGGAGGAATTTTAATATCCGAAAAACCCATTAACTATCATACTGCATTGCAAATGATGCCCAAGGGATTTCCAATTACACATTTTGATATGTATGGAGCAGAAGATTTGGGTTTTCATAAGTACGATGTGTTGAGTCAGCGAGGACTGGGTCACCTCAAAGATGCCGTCGAGCTGGTTCGGGAAAACCAGGGACAGGCAGTTGATATTCATCGTGTACCTATAATTAAAAAAGATGAACGAGTGCGACAGCAACTCAAATCGGGAAAATGTATCGGTTGTTTTTATATAGAATCCCCGGCAATGCGTGGTCTGCTTCAGCGATTGCGTTGTGATAATTACGTTCACCTCGTAGCCGCTAGTTCGATCATTCGTCCGGGTGTAGCACAGTCTGGCATGATGAGAGAATATATACGACGTTTTCATCATCCGAATGCCTTTGAGTATTTGCATCCGGTTTTTGAAGAGCATCTTGGAGAAACTTTTGGCGTGATGGTTTATCAGGAGGACGTGATGAAGATCGTTCATCATTTCGCCGGATTGGACTTGGATGAATCCGATGTGTTGCGCCGAATCATGTCTGGAAAAAAACACCAATCCGATACTTTTTTACATTTAAAACAAAAATATTTTAATAATTGTAAAAAAAGAAACCATCCGGACGAACTGGCCAGGGAAGTCTGGCGGCAAGTAGAAAGTTTTGCCGGGTACTCTTTTTGCAAAGCACACTCGGCGAGTTTCGCTGTAGAATCTATGCAAAGTTTATATTTAAAATCTTATTATCCATTGGAGTTTATGGTCGCCGTGATTAATAACTTTGGTGGATTTTACCAAACGGAATACTACGTCCATGAGGCTAGAATGTGTGGCGCAGCTATCCATGCTCCTTGCGTCAATCACAGTAAATTTTTAACAAACATAGAAGGAAAAGATATTTATATTGGCTTTATTCATTTGCATCAGATGGAAAAGAAAACGGCAAAAGCCATTGTCTGGGAACGGCAGCGACGAGGCATTTTTAAAAGCCTGGAAGATTTTGTGCAGCGAGTGGACATCAGTAACGATCAACTCGATATCCTGATCCGTATCGGCGCATTTCGCTTCACGCAAAATAACAAATATGAATTAATGTGGGAGAAAAACGGCGTATTCAATCCTGATGCCCGACCGGAAAACGGCTTGCTTTTTCGGGATACCTCGGAGAGTTTTTCCCTGCCTCATCTTCGGGAAGGAGAAATGGATCAGGCATTTGATGAAATCGAATTGCTGGGATTTCCCCTGTGCTCGCCTTTTGAATTGTTAGAAAAATCAACAGGAGAAACCCTGACTGCAATTCACTTGCAAAAGTATATCGGTCGCCATATTAAAATATTAGGCTATTACGTATGTAAAAAAAATGTTCGGACTAAAAAGAAAGATCTCATGCACTTTGGCACCTGGCTGGACATCGAAGGCCATTATTTTGACTCGGTGCACTTCCCTAATGTGACCAGGCGATTCCCGTTTAGGGGCAAGGGCATTTACCACATTCACGGGAAAGTCGTCAGCGATTTTGGCTTTGCAAGCATCGAAGCAACCAAGCTGGAAAAATTGCCTTTGAAAAAAGATGAACGGTATAGTGACTAAAGCAACCTTTCAAAAAAATTAACCGTAAAGGAAATTTTTAACTAAAATATGTACAGCTATGAGATTTTATATTTTTACATTTTTTATTTTAATTTTTACAATTCAAGTTGCAGCACAAACGCCTTTACCTTACGAAACTGGTTTTGATACAACGGAAGAGCAGGGTGACTGGACGTTTTTTCAAACAGGAGGGGAGGGTTTTTATACTTGGAATTTTTCTATGTTTGAAGCGCACTCTGCGCCGAGTTCGTTGAGCCATAGTTATCCGGTTGGAGGCACGGAGTTGACAAACGACTGGATGGTTTCCCCGGAGTTTAATTTTGCAAATGGCGGAAGTGTGGATTCCCTCTGGATGGCTGCCGGAGGTTTTGGGATGCCGATGGGAGAAGATACTATTGCCTTGTATCTCTTTGTTGGTTCAGGCGATCCGGCTCAGGCAAATTCCAAAATTTTGCTGCATTTATTTTCAGATGAAAATTATATGAACGACAATACATGGCGACTTTTTACAAATATAAATATCCCTGCTGTATCCGGAGAAACATATTTGGCCTTTCGATATCAGACGACTAACAACTGGTTGGATGTTCGATTTGATGATATGAAAGTGAGTGGAGTAGAAGTGAGTAATATAAATAATATTGAAAATAAATATTTGATATATCCAAATCCTGCTGAAAAAGGCAATGCCTTAACAATTGAAGGTCTAGAGGAAGATTTTTCCTGGAGAATTTTTAATATAATTGGAAAAGAAATGAGTAGAGGAAGCAATCCTCAGGTTCCGATTTTAAATGAGTGGAATGTAGGGGTTTATTTTTTAGAATTAATAAATAATAAACAAAAATATACTCAAAAAATAATTTTGAAATAAGCTATCGCTTTTCACAAACCAAAATAAATGCCGGAGGAATATTAAGCGGCTCAAAATTGACATCAACATTTCCAAATATTTTCTTATACGTTTTTTTCTTTATAAGAGAATAGTTGAGTTGGATAAATTTCCCTCCGGGTTTTAAAAAATCATAGGAAATTTTGAGGATGCGTTCGCCCAAATCATCCGGGAGAGAAACAAAAGGCAAGGCAGAAATAATATAATCCGTTTGTTTAAAATTGATTTTACTCAAATGCGTTTCCAAATTCTCAGCAGAATCTGCTGCCACATGAAGACGAGGATCTTCAATTTCATTCAGAATATCAATAAACTTATCTAACACTTCAAAGGCAATAAGTTGTGTATGCGGTTGCATAGCATTTAGAATATAATGCGTAATGACCCCATCTCCGGCTCCAAGCTCTACAATACAATCCGAATTTTCAAAATCCACGTGCTTGATCATTTCCTTGCAAATGAACTTGGAAGAACGAGTGATCGTCCCGGTTGTTTTTAGATGCTTGATACCTTCAAGAAAAAATTTTAACCGTGTCATAAATTTAACGTGTTAGTCAGTAATCAATGCGAAGTTGGTTTTTTTTTAGCACAATTCAAACTATTTAACGGGAATGTCCCTGGAGGTTCGTATAAGACAAGAACATTTTTACTTGACCTTTTCCCAAAAATAGAGTACATTCAAGGGCATTAAAAAATGCAATTATTTTACTATTACTAAAATTAAAAATCTATGTCTGCAGATTTAATGGAAATGCTGCTGTCCCAACTGGGTGGCAATAATTTATCAGCATTGAGTAACCACGTCGGTGCTAATGAACAACAAACAACCTCTGCCCTAAGCGGCCTAATTCCGGTCATCATGGGTGCACTAGCCAAAAATGCCTCCACACAAGAAGGCGCTTCGTCTCTTTTCAACGCCTTACAAAAGGACCACGATGGAAGTGTATTAGAAAACCTAATGGATGGGTTTACTAAGGGGTCTACTGTTGAGAATACAGGCCGGGCTACTGATGGGCTGGGTATTTTGGGGCATCTTTTTGGAGATAAAATGGGTAATATCGCTCAAATGATTGGTCAGATGAGTGGAATGAACAACCAATCTGCTACATCTCTTATGCAGGGATTGGCTCCATTGATCATGGGAATGCTCGGCAAAACACAACGACAGCAAAATCTCGATTCAGGAGGATTAATGTCTTTACTGACTAATCAAACTCAACAACATACCTCTAATCAGGGACAAAATCAGTTAAGTCTGGTTGGAAAATTACTTGATTCGGATGGTGATGGATCGATCATGGATGATCTCGCTTCCATTGGAATGCGATTTTTGAGCAAGTAAAATCAGAAAATTGTAAAATATTCAGAACGGGAAATGGCAAATGCTGTTTCCCGTTTTTTTATTAATAAATATATAGAAAAAAAATTGGAAGGTTAGAAAAATAAAAAAGAGGCTGCTTCGATTTCGAAGCAGCCTCTTTAACACAGTGTTCTTTATAAAAACTCGTTAGAACCGATGCCCCCACTTAGTGGTGAAAGCGGTCCATTGAGCTGTAGTCAATACACCTTGAAGGTCAGTGTAGTACTGGACTTTAGCTGCTTGAAAAGCTGCGGTAGTCGTACTATTTTTATCTTGCTTCATGGCCTGACGAGCTGAAATCAGATTCAGGTGCAACATCTGTACCTGAGACTTCTGAATAGCAGACAACGTCACCTGCTGATCAATCTTATTGGTCATCTTGGTTGCTTTTGTAGGCACACTAGTGATGCCTTGGGCAAACAGTCCCAAAGAAAAGACTGTGCAGAGAACCATCAAAACTAATTTTTTCATAAGTATGATGTTTTTAAACTGTTTTAATAATTGTTATGAAATGTATAAGTTTGCAAGAAAAAATAAATAATGGCTAAAGGTAATAATATTACGCCCAATAAAGCAAGTAGAAACCAAAATAAATTGGAAAATATGGGTTTTTCCAATAAAAATACAGGGGAAAATTACGAAATTCCAGTAGAAGGTTCTCTGGGATTACTGGCTTTAGGGTATGTCGGTATAATGAAATGGCGTGCTGTAAAACGCGATGCCATGATTGCAGAGCAATTGAAAAACAATTTAAACAAGTAAGTTTTTTACAAAATTCTAATATGAAAAAGAAAAAACTATTACTCATTGGCTGGGATGCCGGGGATTGGAAATCCATTATGCCAATGGTAGATAAGGGTTTTATGCCCAATATGGAAAAATTTATCAATGAAGGAGTCATTGGAAACCTCGCTACATTGGAGCCACCACTCTCTCCTATGCTTTGGACTTCCATCGCAACGGGAAAAAGACCCTATAAGCATGGTATTCACGGGTTTACAGAACCTACACCAGATGGAAAAAACGTCCGTCCGGTTCACAATACCAACCGTAAGGTTAAGGCACTTTGGAATATTTTAATGCAAAAAGGATACAAATCGCACGTAATCGGCTGGTGGCCAAGTCACCCCGCAGAACCGATCAACGGAACGATGATTTCTAATTTCTATCAAAAAGCGTCCAAACCGATCAACGAACCCTGGCCCATGCCAAAAGGGACGGTGCACCCGGCTGAAAAACAGGATTTTTATGCAAAATTACGCCTGCATCCGGATGAATTGACAGAGGCACACCTCCTCCCGTTTATTCCCAAAGGGGCTGAATTGGACCAAACCAAACCGCAAAACCAATCCAGACTAGGTTCCCTGAAAAAAATTATCGCAGATTGTACCTCTATTCACTCTGCAGCAACCTATATCATCGAAAATGAAGAATGGGATTTTGTAGGCGTTTACTACGATGCGATTGACCACTTTGGGCATGGTTTTATGAAATTTAATCCACCCCGAATGGCACATATCCCAGAGTCGGATTACGAAATGTGGAACAATGTAATCACCGCAGGATACCGCTATCACGATATGATGCTGGGTCGTTTGTTCCAATTAGTAGATGAGGATACAACGGTTATGCTTATCTCCGATCACGGTTTCCACCCAGGAGATTTGCGTCCAAAATTTCTACCGACTAAAGACGATCATGCAGCTCCGGCACTCGAACACAGTCCTTACGGAATATTTTGCATCAAAGGCCCGGGCATCCAGAAAGATGAACGCGTTTACGGAGCGGGATTATTAGATATTGCCCCTACGGTCTTGACCTTATTTGACCTTCCGGTAGGGGAGGATATGGATGGAAAAGTATTAGCAGATATTTTTGAAAATACACCTGAAATTAATACCATCCCCAGCTGGGAGGAAGTACCCGGAGAATGCGGTATGCACCCGAAAGATTTGGAAGAAGACGAGGAAGAAAATGCTGAAGTCATGCAGCAACTGATAGACTTGGGTTATGTAGAAGATCCCGGAGAAAATAAGGCAGCAGCAGTAGCAAAAACCAAGGAAATGAATGCTTATTTCCTCTCCAGAGCCTATATGGATGGCCGCCAGTACAAGGAAGCAATAGAAATTCTGGAAGATTTATTTGCTAAAAATAAACGCAAAAGAGCCTATGGTATCCGCTTGGCTACTTGCTATCAAAATACCAACCAGTGGCCAAAATACAGAACGGTCGTAGAGGCATTGGTAGAAACCACACTAGAGGATACACCTACGATTCACATGCTTAAGGGAACCATGTACATGGGCGAACGCAAGATGCGGTCAGCCATGAAGGAGTTCAAAAAAGCAGAGGAAATGGCTCCGGATACGCCTCACCTGTATCAGCAAATTGGCCAGCGTTATGCTATGCTGAAGCAATGGGATGATGCCGTGCGAGCCTTTAAAAAAGATTTGGAAATCGATCCCGAAAACCAGCAGGCTTACCTTGGTATGGGGATTGCTTACCTTAGAAAAGGACAGCATGAAGAAGCGGCAGATGCTTTGTTAGATGCGATTGGATTGTTGTATAATTCGCCAAGTGCACACTTCCATTTTGGAGAAACGCTTTATCACCTGAAAGATTATAAACGCTCTGCTGAAGCATTTGAAGTAGCCTTGTCTATGGCTCCTAATTTAAATGCCTGCCGCAAGTGGTTGATGAAATTGTATGACGAAAAGTTCCTGAATAATCCGGAAAGAAAAGCAGAATTACTCAAAGAGTTTAAGGAAAAAGAAAAGCCGGAAATGATCATTGTCTCTGGCCTTCCACGTTCCGGAACATCCATGATGATGCAAATGTTGCATAAAGGAGGTATGGAAATGTTTACAGATGGAGAACGAGAAGCAGATGATAATAATCCAAAAGGATACTACGAGCATGAAGCAGTGAAGGCACTGGCAAGGGATAAATCCTTTTTGTCGGAGGTAAATGACAAAGCAGTTAAAATAATTGCACAATTATTATTACATTTGCCGTCTAAGTACCGGTATAAGGTCATTTTTATGGAAAGGGAATTGAAAGAAGTGATAAATTCCCAGCAAAGTATGCTGAAAAGGCTAAATAAACTGAAAGAGAACGAGTATCCCGTCACGCTGCAAAAAGCATTCGAGGAAAGTTTGCAGAAGATAAAAACCTGGGAAGAAAAGAATCCCGATGCAGAAATTCTTTATGTAAAACATAGAGATGTCATTCAAAATCCCGAGGAGCAAGCCGAGAGAGTCAAAACATTTTTGGATAAGGATTTGGATTTAGCTGCAATGACTGCGGTGGTTGACCCATCTTTACACCGGGAAAAAGTGTAGAATCAGGCTTAGAGATTTCAATTAAAAAAATAGTTTTTTAATAAATCTCTTTTTTTTATAGTTAGAGGAAGCGTTTATGCGCTAGGAATCGTTTTCTCTATTGCAAGAAAAAATAAATTATTAGTACATTATTTTGAAAAATGTTCTAATTTAGCGCAACTATTTTTATTTGACTTTGATCCTCAAAATTTTTTAAACAATGGAAAAAACCTCTTCACAAAAAAGCAACTTAGCAAAACGCTTAGCTAAATATTCAAGCATGGCGGCTGCATTTGTTGCGGCAACGCCTGCTACGGTAGATGCCCAGTGTACAGCTGTGGGGACTACAATGCTAGCTTCCGGTGGTTTCCAGTCTGTACCTATCGACTTTGATCAGGATGGCAACATTGATGTAGCTATCCGTCAATTCACAGGTACTGCTCCGTATACTTATCAAACACTTTTTCCGGATGTATATATCTACAACGGAGGTATCGTGATGAATACGACGAGTACTGGTTTCTTTGGTAACTATTTTGCTGCTGGTTTAACTTACGGACAGCAAATTGGAAATACGCTGACTGCAGGTAACGTAACTTGGGTACCAGGAGCGGCTACTGCAGGTACAGGATACTTATCTCTGGCATCTGTTTATGCACCATTCTCTTACTATGGCCCTTTCTTAGGAGCTAACCCACTTTACGTTGGTGTTTACTTCACAAGTGGTGCTGGTAACACGCACTACGGATGGGTAGAATTGGTTGTAAGTCCTGATGCAACTTCTGTAGAAGTTGTTCAGTATGGTTTCAACCCAATTCCTGCAGATCCAATTCCTGCTGGTTTCTGTCCTCCAGTAATTCCTACTGTTTCTGAATGGGGTCTGATCACATTAGCACTGATGTTATTGACATTCGGTACTGTTGTTGTCGGTCGTCGTAAGCAGAAACTGGAAGATGGAACAGAAGTAGATTTGGGCGTTTCTTATGCATTACAAAACCCACCATTCAATAAGGCTATCTTCGGAAAAGCAGCGATGCTTACCCTTGGATTAGTTGGATTGATGGCCGGAGTTACGTATGCTCTTTACGGAACAATTGCTCTTGTTGATATCGTTGGAACAGCTATCGCTGCACCAATCTTCGCTTACCTGACTCACCTTTGGATGACTCAGAACGAAGAGTAAGATTTACACAAGATTGCTATAAAATTTTAAAGCCGGATGCACTAGCATTCGGCTTTTTTATTTTAAAAACCTGAAACATTAAAAATTAGTCGCTTTTAAGGGGAAATTGAAGAAGTATAAGCTTGATTTTACCGTAAAAACCGCTATATTTGCACGCTATTTTAAAATTATTAAGAATCATTACTAAAAGAAAGCGTCATGCCTAAAATGAAAACGCATTCCAGAGCAAAGAAAACTTTTAAAGTGACTGGCTCCGGAAAGATCAAAAGAGGACATGCCTTTACCTCTCACCTGATGAGGAGAAAAAGCAAAAAGGCCAAGCTGCGTTTGCGTCATAGCGACTTAGTGAAGAAGTGCGATGAGAAGCGCATCAAGTTAATGTTGTGTATATAAAGGTATAGCCACAACGAAAAATTATTTTTTAACGAGGATGCAGGTTATAAGTGCAAAAATGCCTCTGCATCGAACTAAAAGATCAAAATTATGCCACGTTCGGTAAATTCTGTAGCGTCCAGAAAAAGACGCAAAAAAATCATGAAATTGGCCAAAGGTTACTTTGGCGCAAGAAAAAACGTTTATACGGTTGCTAAAAACGCCGTTGAGAAAGCACTTTGTTATGCTTACCGGGATCGAAGAAATAAGAAAAGAGCTTTTCGTCGGTTGTGGATTGCCAGAATTAATGCGGCAGCGCGGATGGAAGGAATGTCCTACAGCCGTTTAATCCATTTACTGGCTCAAAAAGAGGTAAAATTGAATCGAAAAGTACTAGCAGATTTGGCCATGAACCACCCAGATGCGTTCAAAGCGGTCGTGAATGCTGTAAAATAAAGTAAATTCATCTCATTTTAGGAAAGGAAGTAGTTTCATGCTACTTCCTTTTTTTGTATTTTTGTATATCCTCCTCTCCTGATTTACAGAAATAGCATATCAAAATCACACTTGAAGATAATTTAGATCAAATTAATAGCCGGAATAATCTGGTTTTAACTTCTAATGATATTATTTGATAATATTATAACGAAGCTTCTATGCTATTTTCTATATTTTTGCACCTCCAATAACACTACTGAAAAACACCTCGTATTTTATTAAGCACGATATTTTTTATAAAATATCCGTGTATTTATTTTATTGAAACCCTTAACTCGAATTTAATTATGAGTTATCCTCGCTCCTCGTACTATGGCACCCTGATTGTCCTGGCATTGCTGTTTTTGCACCCCATGACCGCTCAGGGAAATCCCCTTTCTGGAAATTCTATACAGGTAACTGTTTGTGGAGATGATTCCGGAATGGATATCGAAACTTTCATCCCTATAGAATCAGAAAGTACGTTCCCAGAAAATTTTGAAAAGGCAAATGACTATCAAGCTGTCAACTTCTTCAGCGCACCAGTCAATTTTGTCTGCGGAGCGGATGCCGGAGATATTGGCCATTATCCCGATACGGCTTTGTGCGAGGTGGATAGTGCATTGTTTTTTAATTTCTTTCCAATTTACGACTCCGTACGCACTGGATTTTATAGTATATTAGATTTTGGGGATCCATTATTTAATCGTCCGAGTAATACCGGTTGTCCTCCTTCCGGGATTGGTATTAATAATACATACGAAGTATATCCGTTTACGGTTGATATGGTAGATTTCTATACGTTTACTCAATGTTCTAATGATATTGATGGATTTGGAGCGATATATATGGATGTGTTTGACCCGGATAATACTTGTTTAAATTATATCATAAGTGATAACGATGCTGCACTCCCTCCTTGTACCAACGGAGCAGAATTTACGGTGAACTTAATGCCGGGAATTATATATTATTTAATTACAACAACAAATGCCCCGAATGACTTAGGGGGATATACCTGGAACTTTAGCAGTGCTGGTGGTGGTCAGATTTTCGCAGGGCCGAACCCGGCAGAATACAAAAACGAATATCTAATTGTGGATAGTGCCGGAGATATTATTGATATGGATGAGGGACCAAATCTCTGGGGATACGAACCCGGTACCTACCAAATATGCGGATTATCTTATTTAATTGAGGATACATTGAGTTTGCCAGCAGTTGACGGAACAGTTTCCTATAATTCAGTTGTGATGGATTTGGATGGACCTGTACCTTCTTTCTGCGGACAACTAACGGACTCCTGTGTGGAGATTATTATTTTCCCCTGCCCGGATATTGTTACCACGATTGATACGAGTTTTTGCGGAAGCGGGACGATGGAAGTCGGGGATTCTGTTTATACCATGACAGGAATATACAGCGATACCCTGAAAAGCGAAAAGGGTTGCGATAGTGTGGTGAACTTGACTTTAAATATTTATAATATTTATAATGAAGATACAATTGAAGTGGAATTATGTGCTGGAGATTCTATTGCCTTTGGTGGAAATTTCTATAGTATGACGGGATTGTATTATGATACTTTAAATACAATAAATGATTGTGATAGTATTATAACATTGGAATTAGTGGTGCATCCGAATCCAACGACGACAATAACAGGAGATGACACCTATTGTGTGGGAGACTCCACCACGCTGGATGCCGGAGTGGGATTCGTGCAATACGAATGGGGCCCGAATGGAGAAGCGACCCAAATGATAACTGTGGGAGCAGAAGGAAAGTACAAGGTGACCGTAACGGATGCAAATAACTGTACGGCAGTAGATTCCGTAACGGTAACTTCTTTTATAGGACTTTTTCCTAATATAACAGGCGATACGGCATTGTGTCCTGGCGAAACGACAACGCTGGATGCAGGGATGGGATTTGTAAATTATACTTGGGCACCCAATGGAGAAATGACACAAACGATTAGCGTTTCTGCCTCCGGTCAATACAAAGTAACCGTAGAGGATGCCAATGGATGTATAGGAGTAGATTCTATATTAGTTATTGATTTAAGTAATAGCACGGCGACCCGTTTCGATACCTTGTGTTATGGAGATATGATTTCTATTTATGGAAATAATTACGATACAACAGGATCGTTCCTCGATACCCTGACAGCAGGAAATGGCTGCGATAGCATCGTAACGATCAATGTAACGGCACTCCTGCCAGACACAACCTGTATTGATACACTGATTCGCTCCGGTGGACTTTACGAAGGGAATCCCTACGAAAATGATAGTGTTCTCGTTACTGTTTTGACAGGTAATGATGATGGATGTGATAGTTTAGTATTAGTAAAAATTACAATTGAACCTTGCACGCCGGATGGAGGAGACATTACGCACGAAGGAGACACTTGCTTGTACGAAGTTGATCCGGCATTGGATTTTACCTTTACGCCTATCTTTGGAAATGGCGTGAATTTCTTCTCTGGTATTTTAGAATTTTCCGATCCGACTTTCAATCGTCCCCAGTCCACGAGTTGTGATCCGTCAGCTGTCGGACTGAACGTTTATTACGATGTGTATCCCTTTACGGTGGATGCGGCGGACACCTACACCTTCACACAATGCTCAAATGACATCGATGGGTTTGGCGCAATTTACGCAGACGAATTCTACCCGGATAGCACTTGTATCAATTATGTGGATAGTGATAATGATCAGGCATTGCCGCCTTGTACCAATGGTGCAGAAATGACCGTTGCGCTTGTTCCGGGAACGATTTATTACCTCGTGACTTCCTCTAGTAATAATCTGGAAGCAGGCGGATATTCCTGGGCGATAAATAGCGTGGGCGGCGGGAATGTCCTTGGCGGACCAAACCCAATAGATTATGATTATAAATATCTGATTGTTGATGCTGCCGGAGATATTATCGGTTGTGATGACGGGCCGGATATGACAAATTATGCTCCGGGAACTTATCAGGTTTGTGGATTGTCTTACCTCATTGCAGATTCGTCCAGCTTACCAGCTATAAACGGAACTGTTGCATATACGACTTTTGCAAATAGTTTGCAAGGAGCAAATCCTGCTATGTGTGCAGATTTGACCGATGTTTGTTTGGAAATTATTATCAAGGCTTGCCCGGATATTGTCACGACGATTGACACAAGTTTCTGCGGAAGCGGTACGGTTTCAGTTGGGGATAGTTTATATATGAATACAGGTGTATATTCTGACACCTTGGTTTCGTACACGGGCTGCGATAGTGTGGTGAATTTGACTTTAAATATTTATGATATTTATAATCAAGATACTTTAGAACAATCGATCTGTGTAGGTGACTCTTTTGCCTTTGGCGGAGCATTTTATAATATGACCGGATTGTATTATGATACTTTAAATACGATAAATAATTGTGATAGTATTATAACATTAGATCTGACCGTAAATCCAAATCCTGTTCTGACCGTTCTTTCTCCGCAGGATATTTGCGAGGGCGATTCTTTGACGCTGGATGCCGGAGCGGGATTTGATCAATACCTTTGGAGTACGAGTGAAATCACTCAGACAATTACTGTGGGTCAGGGTGGAATTTATTATATAACGGTGACAAATGCATTGGGTTGTACAGATACAGATTCTATCATTGTGAATCAATTATTAGAATCTGTCACAACAATTGATACGACGCTTTGTGTAAACGAAGTATTGAATGTTGCTGGCAATATCTACACCACAACCGGAATGTACGCCGATACGATTTCCGGCGGAGCAGCGAATGGCTGTGATAGTATTGTTGCAACAAACTTAATCGTATTAGATTCTTTAAATTTTAACATTGATACAACAGTTTGTAGCGGAGAAAATATTGTAGCAGGAGGAATGGCTTTTAGCAATTCTATCGACACCGTTTTAACCCTAACCGGACAAAGTAATTGTGATAGTTTTATATTTGTAAATCTGAATGTGTTAGTAACAGATACAACGATAATCGATACGACACTCTGTCCTGGTGAAACATTCGATGGAATATTATATAATAATGATATAATTTTATCCGAAACATTTACAGGTAATGACGATGGTTGTGATAGTGTAGTATTGACCGATATTACTGTATTGCCTTGTCTTGCTGATGCCGGAACTTTTATTCAAAATGATACGACGGTTTACGAAGGAGATAGTGCATTAGTTTTAACTTTAACGAATATAACTACAAATCCTATATCAGGATTAACTGGTATTCTGGAAAGTAGTGATCCCACCTTTACCCGTCCTCAGCCTGGTATTTGCGGTCCATCTGCTATTGGGTTGAACGTACATTATCAGGTTTATTCCTTTACCGTAGATGCAAATGATTCATATACATTTACTTTGTGTTCAAGTGAAATGAATCCCTTTGGAGCCATTTATGAAAATAGCTTTGATCCGTCCAACACTTGCTTGAATTATTTAGCGAGTGATAATGACTCTGCATTGCCGCCTTGTGTCAATGGTGCAGAGATGACTGTGTCGTTATCACCCGGTACAATTTATTATTTAATTACAACAACGAGTGCCAATCTCGAAACCGGAGCTTACGAATGGAATATTTCCAGTGCGGGAGCCGGGGTTGTTTCCGGCGGGCCAAGTCCTGCGGATTATAGTTATCAATATTTGACTGTGGATGCGGCTGGAAATATTATTGATTGTTCTGCCAGTGAACCCAACCTCATTAGTGCTGCGCCGGGAACTTATAATATATGTGGATTATCTTATTTGATAAAGGATAATGCGAATTTGCCAGCTTGCGATGGGAGCGTGAGTTACGCCACCTTTGCCGGCGGCATTCCAAATACTAACTTCTGTGCGGATGGAATGGATGATTGTTTCGAGGTCGTGATTCTGCCTTGTCCGAATATAGTTACGACGATTGATACGGGTTTTTGTGGAAGCGGTTCTGTTTCAGTTGGGGATAGTTTATATATAAATACAGGCGTATATTCTGATACGCTGACTTCCTTTACAGGATGTGATAGTGTGGTGAATTTGACTTTAAATATTTATAATATTTACAATCAGGATACTTTAGTTGAAGCGATCTGTGTAGGGGACTCTTTTGCCTTCGGTGGGACGTTCTATAATATGACCGGGTTGTATTATGATACTTTAAATACGATAAATAATTGTGATAGTATTATAACATTAG
>JAHDCK010000509.1 GCA_020629915.1 Saprospiraceae bacterium | reverse complement strand
CACCTGACACCAGCAACGCGCCCGATTTATTTTTGGCGGTTATTTTTTTAAAACCAATTAGTTTGTTCCTGCGAGAGAAGCCCAAAAAAGAAAACCCATCCTCAACTCTTCCCCCTCAAAAATTGTTTGTAATTTTACACTGCATAAAAAAAGCCTATGAGTTTGACCAAAGAAAAAATACTGGAAGCCTTAAAAGCCGTCAAAGATCCTTCTACCGGGCAGGACATCGTGTCCCTAAAAATGGTAGAAGACCTCAAAATCGAAGGGAACTTCGTGCAGTTCAAACTAGCTCTGCCACAAATGAATTACCCCAAAAAGGCTAATATTAATATGTCCTGCATGACGGCCATCCAGCGATTGGACCCAAACGTGCGGGTAGATGTCCACATGACCGTCAAGCCGCAAAACGAAGCTCCTAAAAATGCGGCTGTTTCACATATAAAAAATATTATTGCAGTAGCTTCCGGAAAAGGCGGCGTAGGTAAAACTACCGTTTC
This sequence comes from Saprospiraceae bacterium, assembly GCA_020629915.1. GTDB lineage: Bacteria > Bacteroidota > Bacteroidia > Chitinophagales > Saprospiraceae > JAHDCK01. The sequence goes on along the minus strand of JAHDCK010000509.1, from coordinate 2,001 downwards.
CGTCAATCTTGCCCTCGCCCTCAAACGCCTCGGCGCAAGGGTAGGCCTCATGGATGCCGACCTCTACGGTCCGTCCATCCCAACCATGTTCAACCTTCACAACCAGAAACCCAAGGTGCAGGAAGTCTATGGCAAACCCAAAATCGTCCCGCTCGACGGGCACGGCATCCCGGTTATTTCCATCGGTTTTATCGTGGAGCCACAGCAGGCCGTCGTACTTCGTGGCCCCAGACTGGGCGGTATCATCAAGCAGTTTTTCAATGATTGCCTTTGGCCGCCGCTGGATTATCTGATCATCGATTTGCCACCAGGAACGGGAGATATTCAATTGACGCTGGTACAAACCGTTCCGGTAACCGGAGCTGTCTTGGTCACGACTCCGCAGCAGGTCGCAATCGCTGATGCCATCAAGGCCAAAAATATGTTCCGCCTGCCACAAATCAACGTTCCAATTCTAGGAGTCGTGGAAAATATGTCCTGGTTCACGCCGGAGGAATTGCCTAATAATAAATATCGTATCTTTGGCGAAGGAGGCGGAAAGCAATTGGCGAAGGAGAGCGATTGTGTGTTGCTCGGACAAGTGCCGTTGGTGCAGTCGGTTCGGGAAAGCGGGGATAAAGGATTGCCCGTCGTCCTTCAAACGGATCATCCGACCTCAGAAACTTTCCTTGAAATAGGAAAAGAACTTATACGACAAGTTGCGGTAAGAAATGAAAACTTACCTCAAACAGAAAAAGTAAATATGATAAATTAATTAATGATGAATAATTATTCATTTTTAATTATTAATTAAAATAATATGTCAAAAGACGAAAGACAACAGTGGATAGAAAAAGTAGATTCTGCATTAAATTCCGTGCGGCCGCATTTGAAAGTGGATGGCGGGGATGTGGAAGTGGTGGATGTAACGGATGAAATGCTGGTCAAAATAAAATGGCTGGGCAATTGTCAAACCTGTTCCATGACGCCGATGACTATGCGTGCCGGCATTGAAGAAACCCTCAAGCATCAGGTTCCCGAAGTAATTGGCGTGGAAGCTGTTAATGGAATCTAGTTTTTTATTATAATTAAAATGAAGTGACAAGGAGAGATTTATATAAAAAAATTATAGAAAAAAAATCATTCCTTTGCGTCGGACTCGATACCGATCCCGATAAAATTCCCGCTCACCTGCACAGGTACGAAGACCCAATCTTTGAATTTAACAAGGCCATCATTGACGCCACCAAAGATCACTGCATCGCCTACAAGCCCAATATTGCTTTTTATGAAATGTTGGGCTTAAAAGGATGGAACGCCCTTCAAAAAACCCTGAAATATATCCCAAAAACACATTTTATAATTGCAGATGCCAAGCGAGGGGACATCGGCAATACCTCCGAGCGATATGCCCGTACTTTTTATAAAACTTTCGGCTTCGATGCACTGACTGTCGCTCCATACATGGGAGAAGATTCTATACGACCTTTTTTAAAATTTAAAAATAAATGGGTCATCGTTCTTGCCCTGACCTCAAATAAAGGCTCCAATGATTTTCAGTTTACGCCACAGGAAAATGGCCAACCGCTTTACGAAAAAGTCATGCGAAAATCCATGGAGTGGGGCAATGCGGATCAGTTGATGTTTGTCTGCGGAGCCACGCATCCCGAAAAATTTGCAGAACTCCGAACGATTGCACCCGATCATTTTTTCCTGGTGCCAGGCGTAGGCGCACAAGGCGGAGACTTGAAAAAAATCTGCGCATACGGCTTCAACGAACAAGTGGGATTACTAGTCAATTCCTCCCGAGGAATTATCTATGCCGGACAAGGAGAAGATTTTGCGGAAGCATCCAAGGCAGTAGCAAAAGATTTGCACGAGCAAATGAAATTGATATTAGAAGATAGGTTAGTTATTTAATACACTGTGTAAAAGTTTATTTGTATAAAAAAATCAATTGACCCAACTATAACAACAAATTTGTCATTTCGAGCCTGTGCTGACCTTGCGTCAGGGGCTTGC
>JAHDCK010000508.1 GCA_020629915.1 Saprospiraceae bacterium | reverse complement strand
GAAGCAGAGTTTATTGAAATGGTTACGGGTTACTATTTCTAGAATTGGGAAAAAAATAGCACGAAATTTGATTTTCTAAATACAAGGAAAAGTCCTAAAATAGCGTTATAGTTTTGTTAAATGCAGTGAAAACCCATTCACATAATCAACTTTAATCCACTTTTCATAGTATATTAGGAACTTGATTAACTAATTTTTCAACCCCATTATTTATAATAAAAAATCAATTATGTTTAAAGGCTCTATTTTATTATCCCTGATAGCTGGTGCTTGTCTCTGGGGTTACTCTTTTATTGGAAATCCTGCTACAACGACAACTTCAGTAGAGGACGGTTCTGAAAAGGAAAAAATTTTAATGCAAACCATATTGGCCGGACTGCGCCAGTTGCACTACAAGCCCGCCGCTCTGGATAACCAGTTTTCCGAAAAGGCATTTGACCTTCACCTGAAATACCTCGATTCGCGGAAGCGGTTTCTAACGAAAGAGGATGTAGATGCCCTTAGAAAATATCGTCTGGAACTGGATGAGCAGGTCAAGGATAGCGATTATGCTTACTTTGATTTTGCGGTGAATTTGATTGATAAAAGAATCAAGGAGGCGCGTGGAGTTTATGAAGAAATAATGAAGGAGGATTTTAATTTTAATCAAAGTGATAAAATTCAAGCCAATGTCCTCAAGATGGATTATCCCAAAAATAAAACAGAACTCAGGAAATACTGGGAGCGATTGATGAAATACGAAGTGCTGTCCAGAGTCGTAGATAAAGAAATGGGGCAGAAAGACAAGGATGAAAAAAAGGCCCAGGATGAATTGAAAGAAAAAGCCATCGAAGATGTCAAAAAATTATACGATGATTGGTTTAAACGTCTCGTGGATATGGATCGCTTTGACCGACTGAATGATTACCTCAACGCCGTGGTAGGCGTTTACGATCCACATACAGTTTATTTCGCACCCATCGAAAAAGAAAACTTTGATATCAGTATGTCCGGGAGACTGGAAGGAATAGGAGCGAGATTGTCTGCCGAGGATGAATTTACCAAAGTGGTGAGCATCGTTCCGGGAAGTGCCTGCTGGAAACAGGGCGAGCTGGAAGTGAATGACTTGATTTTGAAAGTAGGGCAAGGAGAGGAAGAACCCGTTGATGTGGTTGGAATGAAACTCAACGATGTCGTTAAAAAAATCAGGGGAAAGAAAGGAACGGAAGTTCGACTCACGGTTAAAAAAGTAGATGGTTCTACCGCTATCATTCCCATCATCCGGGATGTGGTCATTCTAGAAGAAGGTTATGCAAAATCCGCTATTCTAAAAACAGATGAAAATAAAAAAATCGGACTGATCAACCTCCCCAAATTCTACGCTGACTTCTCCGGTCGTGGCGGAAGAAATTGCGCAGTAGATGTCAAAAATGAAATTGATAAATTACAGGAAGATAAGGTGGATGGAATAATCATCGACTTGAGAAACAACAGCGGAGGTTCCCTGAGAGATGTCGTAACCATGTCCGGGTATTTTATAGAAGAAGGACCCATTGTTCAGGTGAAAGGTCGCCACACAAGTCCTCAAATTTTGGAAGACACAGATTCAAGAGTTCAATACGACGGTCCCTTAGTTATTCTGGTAAATTACTTTAGTGCTTCCGCTTCTGAAATCCTGGCTGCTTCTCTTCAGGATTACGGTCGGGCGATAGTTGTGGGTAGCAAATCCACTTTCGGAAAAGGAACGGTTCAGCGTTTTATAGAATTGGATAATGCCATTTCTAACTATGAAGAAATCAAACCGTTGGGTTCTTTGAAATTAACTATTCAAAAATTCTACCGGGTAAATGGCGGAGCTACTCAATTAAAAGGTGTGGTACCGGATATCGTGTTGCCGGATCGTTACCAGTATATAAAGGTAGGAGAGCAGGAGGAAGAATATCCATTGGAATGGAGTGAAATCGCTCCGGTGGAGTACACTCAGAATGTGCTGAAGATCGATAATATGGAAAAAATCAGAAAAGCCAGCGAACAGCGGGTTGCTAAAAACGAGGCATTCCAGTTGATTACCCAAAATGCCCGTCGCCTCCAACGCCTTCGGGAAATAGAAACGGAATATCCATTGGAATATAATACCTATAAAACGCTCGTAGAAAAACGCAAAGCAGAATCCAAAGCCTTCGAGGATTTGAGTCAGAAAACGGAGGGTCTTTCTGTGCTGCAAACTGCAGCCGATGCGCTTGATATGAAAGGAGACACGACCAAACAAGCGCGTTTTGACGACTGGAAAGATAATATTGCGGAAGATGTTTATTTGGGTGAAACGCTTGAAATCATAGATGATATGATTGAGATGAATTAATTCTTAGTTGGACTTTACTAATTTTAAAAGTAAAAATGGAAGAAATCCATTCAAATATCATTGGAAAATTAATTCAGAACGAAAGGTTTGAAGATTGGTGGGAAAGCAATCAAATAGAAATTCCATTTTTTGATAATCAGAAAATGAAAATCACCTTTATGGA
>JAHDCK010000507.1 GCA_020629915.1 Saprospiraceae bacterium | reverse complement strand
AACATTATTATGTCCAGTTACTTACCTTTATTTACCTTATATGGCTCCAAAAAACACGACGCACTTGATCTTGATACTTGATCTTTAAAAAGGTTTATGCTCCCCAAAAAGCGATTGAGCTAAATCCTTTTCAGAAATGATGGCTTTACTCAAATCAAAATTCCACTCAATATTAACAGTGGGATCATTATAGATAATCCCTCCCTCGTGTTCTTTAGAATAAAAATTATCACATTTGTAAAAAAACTCTGCTTGCTCACTCAAGGTCAAATATCCATGCGCCATTCCTCTCGGAACAAATAACTGCCGCTTGTTTTCTGCACTCAATATTATACTAAACCACTTCCCGTATGTTTCAGAATCGGGGCGAATATCCACGATAACATCCAGCACCTTGCCCCGAATCACCCGGACGAGTTTGGCCTGAGCCATCTCCCCTACCTGATAATGCAATCCCCTCAATACACCATAATTCGATTGTGCCTGATTGTCCTGAACAAATTTTACATCCACACCAGCTTCCCTAAAAACATTTTCATTATAGCTTTCGTAAAAATAACCGCGCTTGTCTTCCCAAACTTTTGGGTCAAAAATGAAAGCATCTGCAAGAGGTGTTTTGGTAAATGGCATTTTAAATTCTATTATAATAAAAAATTAACTTTTTTTGCGAATATAAACCGTAATGGGTACTCCCGAAAAATCGTATTCTTTTCTAATTGTATTTTCTAAATATTGCTTATAAGACTCTTTTATATATTTAGGAAAGTTAGAAAAGAAAGCAAAAGCCGGATAATACGTATGCAACTGAGTCGCATAATTTATCTTCACATGCTTCCCTTTGAATGAGGGTGGATATTGTTTTTCTAAAGCCTCCTGAAGAAGATCGTTTAGTTTGGAGGTAGAAATCCTGCGTTTGCGATTTTCAAAAACCTTAATGGCGATTTCCATAGCTTTGAAAATGCGTTGTTTTTCAAGAGCGGAGATAAATAAAATCGGTACATCCGTAAAAGGTGCGATTTTTTCTAATATTGCTCGTTCAAATTCTTTAGCTGTATTGGTTTCCTTTTCGATGAGATCCCATTTATTGACCAGGAGGACGATGCCTTTATTTCGGCGTTGAGCCAGACGGAAAATTTTCATATCCTGACCTTCCATTCCGGTTTGAGCATCGATGACCAGCAAGCAAACATCGGATTCTTCCAATGCTTTGATCGCTCGCATGACCGAATAAAATTCCAGATTTTCCCGCACCTTGGATTTTTTTCTAATCCCGGCGGTATCCACAAGGAGAAATTCGTGTCCAAATTTGTTGTAATGGGAGTGAATAGAATCGCGGGTTGTTCCGGCTATGTCCGTGACTACATTCCGATCTTCTCCTATAAGCGCATTGGTCAGCGAGGACTTCCCCACATTCGGCTGACCCAGAATCGCAATTTTGGGCAGGTTGGATTCTTCTTCTTCCTCCGCCTCCAGATTTTCAGAAATAGCATCCAGCACCTCGCCGGTTCCACTCCCGGTCATGGAAGAAAGGAAAAAGGTATTTTCAAAACCAAGGCTCCAAAATTCATTGGCATCCAAAAGCCGTTCGTGGTTATCTACCTTATTAACGACGAGGTAAACTTTTTTATCTGCCCGCCGAAGCAGATTGGCCATTTGCTCATCGAGATCTGTAATCCCCGTCGTTACATCCAGCATAAAAATAATGATAGAAGCCTCTTCCATCGCAATTTTCACCTGAGAACGAATAGCTTTTTCAAATATATCATCTGATCCCATTACAAATCCCCCGGTATCGACTACCGTGAAAGTTTTTCCATTCCACTGAGAAGTTCCGTAAAGTCGATCCCGCGTTACGCCGCTTTGATCATCCGTAATGGCCTGCCGCTCTCCTATCAAACGATTGAAAAGGGTGGATTTGCCTACATTCGGGCGACCAACAATTGCCACAATTTCTGCCATTGTTTCTTTTTGGTAATTTTTTGCAAAGGTAGGCTTTCAAATAATACAAACTTTAGTTTGTTGCAAATTTTTTTAAGTACAAAAAACTTATAGTCAAAAGTGATTTTATTTGGTTGATATTATTATTGCCATATTGCCAAATCAGCCATTTTTTGAAAAAATGGCTGATTTTAACCTTGAAACCAAATGAAAATCATTTTAGGAAAAGGAAATTAATAAGGTACTCAAAATGACGTGGATATTTTTTTCCTGTTCCCTTAAGTCCAATTTCATTGACATAAGGTTTTTGAGGGGCAGCGCTCCGCTTCCATTTGTAGATCAATTATCAGAATTTTTTAAGGGGCGTAGCCTCGTCCCCATTAAATCCCCCGTAATATATGGGGACGAGGCTACACCCCTTTGGAATTTTTACTACCCTATATTTCTACAAATGGGGTCAGTACGCTGCACCTTTTTTGCTTATGTCAATGACATTGCCCTTAAGCCAAACTTATTGGATTTTAAAAAAAAAGGAAATTAATAAACCAGAGTTGGTATAAGGAAAGTGGTAAAATAAGA
>JAHDCK010000506.1 GCA_020629915.1 Saprospiraceae bacterium | reverse complement strand
ACGATTCTTGTTTTCTTTTCCTTCTTTTAAAATTCTCTATCCTTGTGAACTAATTTTACCAAAAATTAGTTCTATACATCGGAATAGTTTTATTTTATGAAATACAAGTTAATCATCTTTCCATTATTGTGTTTTTTGGCTTAAGCTCTTAAGCCCTTGCCTTCTATTATTCCAATTTCAAATTTATTTAAAAAAGAATAAGAGATTTCCTCATTCGTTATGCGCGCGACGATTGATGGAATTTGAGGCTGTGTTTATCACAAGTTCCTCCCGTTTTTTTATTATATTTAAATCCGTTGAAGGAATATTCCTTTGACACAATTTTAAAATTATGAAAGGTCGAAATTTAAAATGGACTAGAAATATTGGTATCGCTGCTCACATCGATGCAGGTAAAACGACATTGACTGAGCGCGTTTTGTATTACACAGGAAAAACCCACCGCATGGGAGAAGTTCACGATGGTGCTGCCACGATGGATTCCACCAAGGAAGAGCAGGAGCGAGGGATTACAATCAGCTCTGCTGCTACTCAGGTTCTCTGGAAATACAAGGAGCAGGATTATACCATCAATATCATTGACACGCCCGGACACGTCGATTTTACCATTGAGGTAGAACGTTCGCTTCGGGTGCTGGATGGAATGGTGGCCTTGTTCGATGCGGTGAGCGGGGTAGAACCTCAGTCCGAAACCGTATGGCGACAAGGCAATCGCTACGGCGTTCCCCGGATCGCTTTCGTCAATAAAATGGACAGAGCCGGAGCTAATTTCCTCCGGGTAGTTGAGGATATTCGCACCCGACTGAATTCAAATGCCGTTGCTTTGCAATTGCCTTTGGGCGAGGAGGAGCATCATCAGGGCATCGTGGATTTAATTCAAAAGAAAGCCTTTGCCTGGACGGATGACAAGGGATTGACCTTTGAAGAAGTGGCTATCCCGGATGAGATGCAGGAGGAAGTCGCCGAGTATCGAAATATTTTACTGGAAGCCGTCGCAGAACTGGACGAAACCGTCATGGAAAAATTCTTCGATGATCCGGAAAGTATTACAGAGGATGACATTCGCGAAGCCCTGCGAAAAGGCGTTTTAAAAATGGAAATCGTTCCGGTACTGTGTGGCTCGGCCTATAAAAACAAAGGCGTTCAACCCTTGGTAGATGCCGTTACTGCTTACTTGCCTTCTCCCCTGGATGTGGAAGCCGTTACCGGAACCCATCCCAAGACCGGGCAGGAGATTAGTCGGGAAGCAGAGGAGGATAAACCTTTCTCAGCACTGGCTTTTAAAATTGCGCTGGACGAGCAGAAACGCAAGATGGTTTTTATTAGAATTTATTCCGGTACACTTAAAACGAGTGAGCAAATTTTAAATGTTCGTTCTGAAAAGAAGGAACGCGTCACTCGCTTGTATCAGATGCATTCTAACAAAAAAACCGAAGTGCAGGAAGTGGCTGCCGGGGATATCGTCGCCGTAATCGGAATGAAAGATATCCGAACCGGAGATACTTTATGTCATCCCAAGTCGCCGATTATCCTGGAAAAAATCCAGGTGCCGGAACCCGTTATCGGAACGGTTATAGAACCTAGAACACAGGCGGACTACGATAAACTGAGCAATGCCCTGCATCGCTTAGCGGAAGAAGATCCGACGTTCAAGGTAGTGTATAATGAAGATACCGGGCAGACGGTTATCCGTGGAATGGGCGAATTGCATTTGGAAGTCATCATGAATCGCTTGAAAGAGGATTTTCAGGTTGCGGTCAATCAGGGGAAACCCCAGGTGACTTACAAGGAGGCGTTTACCCAGAGTGTTGTTCACGAAGAGCGATTGTCCAAGCAAACCGGCGGCCCCGGAATGTTTGCAAAAATCCAGTTTGAAATGGGACCGGCAGATGAGGAATTTTTAGAAAGTCCTGATTTTAAATCCGGGAAAAAACGGGTGCAGTTTATCAATGAAATTAAAGGCGGAAGCATCCCGCAGGAATTTATTCCGGGGGTAGAAAAAGGCTTTAATGCCATGATGAACTTTGGCCCTTTAGCGGGTTTTAAGGTAGAACATTTAAAAATTCGCTTAGTGGATGGGCAGGCTCATGATGTCGATTCTTCGCAACTGGCTTTCGAGCTGTGCGCCAAGGATGCTTTCCGCAATGCCGCTAAAAAAGCAGGACCGGTTTTGCTGGAACCCGTCATGAAAGTGGAAGTCACTTTACTGGAAGAGCATCTGGGATCGGTCATTGGTGATTTGAATCGTCGCCGGGGGCTGATACGGGGACAAAACTCCAGGCCGACCGGGGAAGTGATCCTGAGTGTAGATGCACCCTTGTCAGAGATGTTTGGTTATGTCGGACATTTACGGAATCTGACCGCAGGACGAGCGAGCTTTGCGATGGAGTTTTCGCATTACGCACCTATGCCGGACAATTTGGCAAAGGAGGTCATAGAACGCATTCGCGGATTTATTTCTATTTAGAATATTTTAAATAGAATTAAGTAACTGGACATAATAATGTTAAATTTAATTTGAAATGAGTTTTTGAT
>JAHDCK010000061.1 GCA_020629915.1 Saprospiraceae bacterium | reverse complement strand
TAAAAACCTAGAGGTTCAGTCGAATCCCAATGTTGTGAGTTCCACCAAAAGGATCAGTCGTTCTGTAAGCATAATCCAATCCAACTCTGGAAGCTCCTCCTTTACGGAAAGGTACATCAAGAGAAACACCTGCACTCAAACCATTATGAGCGGTAGGGCTTTCCTCATTGGTCAAGTCTCCAACTTCAATTTTGTATCCACCACGGATGGCAAACATTTGATTGAATCTATATTCTAATCCCGCTCCAATTTCATCTCTTGAAAAAGAGTTAGAAGCAAAATTGGCTACAATTGTCACTGTATTTTGCTCATTAATAATAAAATCATAAGCTCCTCCAATATTTAAGGTAGAAGGTAATTCGTAGGAAGCTGAACGTTGGTCTGCACTGGAAACAAAATTAGGTGCACCATTAGACGTTGATACCTGGTTGGAAAATGAAAGTCCCTGACCAGAATACTGCATTGGTGTTCCAACATTTCTAAGAGAAATACCAAACTTAATATTGTCTTTTGGACCTGTAACATATTGTACCCCTGCATCAATAGCGATACCACTAGCGGATACGTTAGATGCAGATTCTGAAATGAAACGGAAAGTAGCTCCTACCGCAATTTTGTTATTAAAAGTATGAGCATAAGAAACACCCATATTGAAGAATCCAGGAGAGTATGTTGCTCCTGTTCCTTCAGGAGAATTAGCAGTCGTCACATCAATATCTCCAAAATCAATGGCCATCAGGCTCAATCCTAAAACGCCATTTTTCCCGATGCGCTGACCCAGTCCAAAAGCATTCAGACCAATATCTGTGCCTACCAAATAGCGGGTATGTGCAAAAAGTATTTCTGTTTGGCGAACACTACCTAATCCTGCGACATTTATTCGCATAGCTTCTACACCTTGTACACGAGCTGTTACGAGACTATTCAGTCCTGTACTTCTGGCCCAGGGGTTCATCAAAAGCTGGTAGGCACCGGCTTCCCCCTGACGATCCGGGTTACCGGCATGGGCAGTTTCGGCTGTTGCCATAAAAATGGCAGCAAAAATAAAAAGATATATATATCTCATGAGTTTGTTTTTATTGGATGAAAAATTCAAGTAAACCCGCCAGCCGGAACCGGCGGGTTTTTTATTTTAATCAATCGTCAAACAGGACGATAAGGAAAAAATTCCTATAATCCGGATGGATCGAATTGTCTGGCAATACCAAACCATTTTATGATTCTTTCTCCTACTCCGGGTACATCAACGTGGATGAGGTAAACCCCACTACTTACAGGGATTCCTTTGTTATTTTTCAAATCCCAATCCACACTGGTAGAAATCTGACGCTCCAATACACCAACTTCACCTACACCTCCTACAGGAGATTCATCTCTTGTGTACTTTCTAATGAATTTTCCATCCAAAGAGAAAATATTGATAGTACACTTAGGAGGGAGGTTAGTTATTTTAACAATATTAGAGAACTGCGTTGTTTCATACTGAGAATAAGCATAATATGGATTAGGAACTACATTAATTAAATCCAAAGCTTCTTCCGCAACTGCTCCATCTGCTGTAGTGGTAGCTAAATCATCCAGAGAAAACTCATAGGTTGGATAACCTGAGTTACGGCCTGTTGCCTCCATTACATCATAAGGATTGTTCACACGCAATTTGATTTCCAAATCACTTGGTACAACACCATTGGAGTAACTCTTCAACTCATTTCCTGGTGTAATAATACCAGCAGAAGCCCAGGTTACATCTCTTAGTGCAACAATCTTACGTTGTGCAATATCATCCAGGTCAGAACGCAAGGTTTCACATCCATCATAAGGCATTCTGGTGACATATATCCAGTGTCTACCTCCCAACATCAACTCAATAAGTCCAAGTACATTTGGAGGATTGAAGTCCAACCCGGGATTACTATTTGGAATATTGTAGAATGCCTGAGAAGTTGGATTATATAACATATCAGAACCGTTCTTTGGCCAGTCTTCAGGACTGTTAAAGAATTGTGCTCCTACATCACTATAGATAGAACTTTCCCCAAAGAAGATATTTAATCTTTGGCCAGTTTCTACATCAATGGCATATCCAGGGAACCAACTCATTCCATAACCGTCACCATCCTCTTGTCCATCTTTACCAACAGAAGGTGATTTTCTAAGATCAAATTGCTCCTCGTTATTTTCAGTTTGAACACCAATTTGATTTTTCACGATATCACTGGTAGTTTCTACAACAACACAACGACTCCACTTAGATTTGTCAGAAGTAAAGACAATATCCACATTGTTCAGTTTTTCAAGAGTCGTTTGGTTTTTCAGAACTGTAGAGAACTGATTGTTTAACCATCCTAACTCTAAGTGTGGAATACCACCCATTGCTAAGTCAGGAGATTCCATGTGTAATAATCCAAACGGACTCCAGGAACCATTAGCGACATTACTATAAATCTGCTCTGGATCCTTAAACTCATCTGGTCCTTCTCCAAATCCTGTTCTGATGTAGTTGAAGTAGAAACCAAGGAATGGATTTAACCCATTGAAGTTGGCATCTCCGTCTGTAACACCATAGTACCAATCTACATCTCCACCAGTCGTGTACTCAACACTTGCACCAATGTAACCATTACCCGGTGCTTTTTCGCCAGGTACAAGGTTTTCTCCCACATCCAGCACTTGCTCAATAGAAACAGAAATACCTAATTCAGGAATCAATTGTTCATTCACCTGATTAATTGGTTTTTCTGCTGTCCATGTATTATTAGAATCGTTTAAATCTGTCAAAACCCAAAATCCGTTATCTACAAGGAATGGATCTATTAGATTATCATCAATAATTTTCATTTCATAACGTCCACCACTTACACGCAGTGGGTCGTATACCTGTACTTTTATTGGACCACCGCCTAACTCATATTGAATGACGTCTACTGAATTTTCTGATAAGATTTTTTCAGCTGTGGCATCATCAATATTCAGGAAGTTTCCACCGTTACCAACACCATCATAGCGAGTGATTCTAGGAATATCTCCATAATTGGCATTCAATACAGTTCCTCCATATTCAGGTGTATTTATTCTAGGAATACCTACATAAGTTTTCACGTTATTACGTCCTTGCAGATACAGTCTAAATTGACCAGAATTGTCTGTTGGATCAAACTCCTGATAATTGTTAAAGGCATAACTTACAGCCAGGTAGTAGTATTTCTTGTGATTAACTAGTGATCTATCTTCCGTTGCAAAGAAATCTTCTTTTACAGAAAGAGTATGACTGATTCCCAGGTTCTCTCCTTCTACTTCAAGTACAGGTACACTGTAATCCGCTGTAGGCAAATCAGCACCTTCAAGAGCTGCCCAGTTATAAATGGTAGAAACACCATTTTTAACATCCATTTGCTTAATAACTTTAGCCTTATCCGGATCATCTAAATCCTGAATCCCCACAGAAGGATCCGCTAATTGATAAATTATATAACCTTCAAAATTATACGTTGTATCATCAAAAGAATTTGGAATAGTAGGATCGTATTCTACATATTCTTCATTAAAGTTATTAGAAGTTGGGGAATTAGATAATACTAATACTAATTCTCTATCCAACTCAATAATATCGAGATCTGGCGCATCTGGTCCATCAATTAAATCAAAGTTTACATCAAACAAGGCTTGAGAGATATCATCTGCTACCTGTAATTCTGTTATATCAGGACATGGATAAGATTGGTCTGGTACCCAAACTACACCAATAATCAACTCATTCTTGGCACCTGGGTCCAAACGGAATGGACCAGTAGCCTGAATAGTACGTCTATCTTCAATAGGTAATCCCTCTGAACACATAGACCATGAATTTGGATCATTTGGGTTACCTGGGAAGGCATAATCCAAAGGTTCCGTTCCACCGTAAGCATCACCACCTACTGTAAACGGTGTACCATCTCTCCAGCTACCTGTCAAATAACGATAATATTCCACTGCCAGGTCCGGGTCAGACTGACCAGGATTAGAAGCTCCATTAATTACATAAGTAAAGGAAGTCATTCCCAACTCGATCAAAGTATCCGGCAACTGTCCGATGGCAGGATCAGATAATTCTCCCCCGGGGCCATAAACTTTTGGTCCTAGTGGTCCACGGAAATAGTCAAATCCGATAATTGGAATTTCAGAACCATAAGCAGGAACCCCTTGATCACAAGGAATATCATCAAAAGCATCTGCATTATAAGCATAGGCTAAAGAACGCTCGATATCACATCCGATATAATCATCCGTATAGCAACCTAAATCTGCATCTACCCACATGGCGAAGAACGTGCTATCAATAAAGTCATTCGCTCTGTTCAATAATTTATATCGGTAGAAACTCATGTCGTTTATCTGGTCAGTCGTCTTAAAACCAAAAGCCAGACATTGAACCTCCATACGAATAGGTGCACCACCTGACTCCGTATGCTGTCCTCCATTATCATTATAAACAAACCAGTTCATGTCGTCCCCAAAAGTAGTTTCATTGATACTATTGGGGTCTGCACCACGAATTCCGATGATTGGGAAATCTCCATCAGCCGGATCGTATACTTCATCATTATTTACATCAAAGAACTCTGCCAACTCTTGGTTAGGCAATGCAAATCCGTGAATTTCCTCAAAGTAAGGGTTTCCACGAGAAGGCCATCCTTTAAGGCTTTGCGGAACAGAACCTATATCAATTGAGAAGTTAGGATCTAATATTTTCTGTTGAGCTTTTGCTTTTTGGGCAGTAATTTCGTCACCCGTACAGTTAAATATTTTATCCCACCTTTGGCAACTAATATCATCTGTTGCCCCAGCATTATCTATAAACAATGGGCCTGCAAAGAAGTCTGAGTTACCATTTGGAGAACCATATTGCTGGCAAGCTAAACGAAGGATATTACTACCATCGATTCCTCCTAACCAAACCGCACCAGCGAAAATGGAAGAAACTTCCGGGATACCGGAACCTGGCTCTACATTTGGAATGATATACTTGGCATCTCCGTCTGCCCACCAAAGGTCACCGGATACTTTTAATCGGGCGCGGACATTATTGACAGACAGATCTTTCTCGAACTGAGGTGTCTCGCAATCCCGGAGACTGGCAGTTGTAGAACCGGGACTTGTTTTCCCGCCTTCCCTGTCTTTAGGCAAGTGTGCGTACACATCTACCGTAAATAAAGCTGCCAGCACGATAAGTATGATTGTTTTTAAACTATTCATAATTAGCAGTTTTTTTCTATAAAATTTTAAAAACCGGAGAGCCTAATAAGAGACTCTCCGTTGGATTTTTTTAATATTAAAAATCAAATAATGCTCCTATAAAGATACGTCTTGGTAAGCTGTAGAATGTTGGATTCAACAATCTCCACTGGTAAGAAGTAGCGAAGAATGGACCCAAGTCTCCCTGACTTGCCACATCATCCCGACCTCTGGAAGACTGAAGATATCCATCATCAGCAGCAGATTGAGAATAAGGATATACTCTCAATACGTTTGCTGTATTCAGGATATTCTGAACTCTGAAGTAAACATTCAGATTCAGCTTTTTACCAAAGGAGAAATCTTTATCAATTCTCAGATTCAAACGATAATTCCAAGGCAGTCTGGAACCATTAATTTGTCCCTGAGTTTTCTCACCATCTCTCTCTGCAGGATCTGATTTAGCTGTAAATGGACGACCAGAAGCAGCTAAAGCTTGCAGGTTAATTCCGGCATTAGCAAATACATCCCGACCAAACCATTTTGGACCATCGTATTTATTTCCGGAACCGTATCTATAGTCAACTGTTAAGGCAAAATTGTGGCGCTCATCAAAGCTTAGCGGATAGATAGTTCTAAGATTACCTCTGGTAGATAAACCTCTCTGAGATTCAGCACCGGAACCTGTTCCATCTGCAAACTGAAGCGTATAGTTAGCAACTAGTTTTACATTCTTAGTTCTTCTCAAATCATAAGTGAATGCAAACCCTTTTACGGTAGCAAAATCCTCATTTCCAAAACTTACATACTCAGCAGGATAGGCAAAGAAGAAACGTTTTCTCTGAATCATGTCTCTTAACTCCTTATAGTAAGCAGAAACTTTCAAGGCAGAAGAATTCGTCAGTTTTTGCTGGAATCCTACCTCATAATCTACGGTTTTCTCTGAGCGCAAATCCGGGTTATTGAATAATCCGAACGTAGCAACATCATTAGAACGCTCCTGGAAATAGAAGTAATCCAGTGCTGTAGCAATGGTACTTCCCGGAGGACGCTGAACCAATACGTCATAATGCGCAAAGAAACTCGCTTCATCAGAAATCGGGAAGGAGAATGCCAAACGAGGCATGAAGTTCAACTCTGGCTCATAATCAGTAAAACTTGTAGAAGGATCATATTCTTCCGAACGAATATTTTCAGAAGTTCCTCTTACCAAGGCAGGCTTTGCTGCCGTTCCACCAAAGATAGAAACCGGATCATTTACTCTCGTTCCTGAAGGGTTGTACCATACATCACCATCGCGGTATGCTGTAACTGACCACAATTCTTTGTTGGAAAGATCCGGGTCTTGTACATATACTACGAAGTCTTCTCCAATCGTTTCCGGGCGCTTAGCATTATTTGCTCTTTCCGGAAGTGCATCGAACTCACTAGCAGAGAAGGTCTCGTATAAAGAGTAAGGATCTTTCAATACCTTAGTATTGGCATCGTAGCGATCTACCCGCAGACCTACGCGGAAAATGATGTCTTTAAATGAGAATTTATCCTGAATAAAGGCGGCTGTATAAATAGGCTGAAGCGGCCCGACAGGTAATGTTCGTTTCCCGTTTGCATCCCTTTCATTGAAGAAGTCATCAAAAGTTACATCTCCACTGATAGGATTTCCAAGGTAATCATAACCGTAGTAATCAATAATTTGCTGGTCAATTTCTGAAGCCGCAAATAAATCCAGAGAAAGATCTCCAGGGGATAATCCATCCACATTGATCCAATCTGTTCGGCTTAATCCTAATTTTTGTCTCAGGTTTCTATCGAAAGAAGTTTGCTGAGATTCTGCTCCATTAGCAGAAGCCCATACATCATCTTTAGCAAGAAAATCATATACTTCAAATGTCAGCATGGAATCCGGAAAGAATGGGTGTGCCCGCTCTTCTGTTCTTAAAACATTTAAAGAATCCAAACCATCAAAGTGACTATTAGCTGCTAATCTAGCAACTTCCCATAATCCTCTTGGTCGTACCTGGTAAAAGCGATCTTGTCTTTGCTCGTACATTAATCCAAACTGGATAGAGTGACGTCCTTTATCTGAGCTTCCTAAAATCAAATCGAAAGATGCATCTGCATTAAAACTCAATTGATTTTGGTCTCTTTCATAATAAATATTATACAAAGAGTTGACATTGCGATGCATATCATAGATATCAAAAACAGAGTTGGAGAACTGTCCATTGATAACCGGGAAATCATTCAAAGAAGTAAAATCCGTTATATCATCATTGTAAGCAGTAATTCCTCCGTTTATATCTCTGTTAGGAGCATATCCTGTCAATTCCTGCACATAACCTGTATGAGCATAGAAAATAATAGGGTTTCCGGCAGTATCTGGGACAACACGAGTTTCTACATTGATGGCATCCCTGTTTTGGTCAAACTTTCCGATGTAACCATAATCAAAGAGTCGATCTTCATGTCTTGCGTCAAAGATATTTCTTTGATTGCGATCATAGCCTACCTGAAGAGTATACATCGCATTTTGAATCAATTGCTTTTCTCCTTCTTCCGGTGGTGCACCGATACGGTGGCGGAATCGAGCAAATCCTCTGTACTCCAGTCTTTGCTCTGTAGGATTATTTTCAAAATTCAAAAGACGGTCATTAGAAAGAGTTTGAGAAGCTGCCCCAACAATATTTTTTTGATCCACATAGTTTCCGGTACCACCAATCGTAACATCGATAGCATTGGTTAACTGAAAGTCCAGTTTTGCACCAATATCGTAACGGGCATCACCATAATTTGGCTGAGCTTTCACTAACTCCACATCATCATCTACAAGATAACGAGCATTAGGAGCCGGAACAGAAGAACCAGGGAAAATATCTACCGGGTTGGCCTTCAATTCTGCCAGTTTTTCATCCTTTATTTTATACACTCCAACTGCAGAAGGATCTCTATCTCCACGGCTTCTGTACTGACCATTCAGTCGGAAACCAATTAAGGAGCGTTCTAATCCATCATCTGTTTTCTTTTTCAGAATTGGACCACTCACATTGAATGCAGCCAGATTGTACTCATAAGGATCAAGAAACTGGGAAGTTTCTACCTCAAGACCTCCTCCAAACTTGCTGGAAGGCCCTTTTGTTGTAATAGATACAACCCCACCAGTAACATCCCCGAAATTAGCGGGAACACCACCTGTCAGGATTTGTACCTGCTCAATTTCCATCGTTGGAATAACACTACCACGTACCCGTACCCCATCGATATAGTAATCGGTGGCGTTATCACGAGAACCCCGGATACTCAATCCATCTCCCTCATCAGCAGAGGACACACCAGCTGTTGTAGCGGCAATCCCCTGAATGGACTTGGTCGGTAGGTTAACAATTTCCTGAGCGGTTACCGTTTGTCCCTGAGTGGTATTATCCATCTCAATAAGCGGAACCTTGTACTCAACTACAACGATTTCATCTAACTTAACCCCTCCATCTCCACCTAAAATGACGTTTAACGGTGTAATCTGGCCGGCTTTGACCACTACTCCGTTGATTCGTTTAGTTGGAAAACCTATATAGGAAACTTCCACATCATAGGTTCCGGGATCGATGTTGGCAAAATTGAAGTTACCGTCAAAATCGGTTTGTACGCCCGTTTTCTGGACACCGTTTTGGAACAGTACGACATTGCCAAATAACACAGGTTCACCTCCTTCTTCGGTCACCTTCCCGGACAGGGAGGTTTGAGCGAAGGCTGCGGAACCCATGACTAACATTAAAAAAAGTAAAATGCAACGTGCCATAAGCTATTTGTTTTATCGGTTTTTAGACAAAAAAACTATCATTTTCGACGAATGTGCAATGTTAAGAAAATTAACAAGGTTTTCAAAACAAATGATTTTCCTTTGAAAATCGTCGTCTAATTTATGACAAATAAGTGACTACTCCGTAAGGTAAAATTTTTGGATTTTACGGAGCAATACATTGGCTAATCGTTTTTTCGACTCCGATGTCCATCCCGCTACATGCGGTGTAAGCAACACATTATCAAGTCGATACAATTCAGAATATATTTTATATTCTTTTTCCGAGAACTGAGCGGGCTTTTCGTTTTCAAAAACATCAAGGCAAGCTCCTGCGTTCTTATTTTTCTGTAAATAGATAAGCAAATCTTCTGTTTTTACAACAGGTCCTCTGGACGTATTGATAAGAACAATTGGTTTATTAAATTTTTTTAAATAATTATAATCCACCAAATGTTTAGTTTCCTCTGTCAGAGGTAAGTGTAAACTCAGCAAATCTGCTCTTTCAAAAATTTCCGGCATGTTCGTTTCTCGGATGAAATTACTTTCAATAGCATAATTGGATTTATATTTATCGTAGGTCAGCACTTTGACATTCATTCCAGACAATTTTTGAGCAAAAGTACTTCCTGTATTTCCAAACCCGATGATGCCTATGGTTTTACCCATAATTTCAAATCCCCGGTTTTTTTCCCGGTTCCAGGTAAATTGGCGGACTTCTCTGTCCGCTACCCTCATTTTATTAGCCAATGCCAGGAGCATTCCCAAGGCATGTTCTGCCACTGCATTCCGGTTGCCTTCCGGCGCGCTGAAAACAGCAACTTTTTTCTTTTCGGCGTAATCGAGATCGACAATTTCCATTCCCGAACCCAGTCTGCCGATAAATTTTAGTTTGACCGCTTTATCTAAAAAATGGCGATCCACTAAAATTTTACTGTTGATAATTAACCCGGTATATACTTGAATAATATCCAATACGTCCTTTAGGGTTATGCTGGGTTGATAATCTACCTCAAAACCCATTTTTTCCAGCTCTGTCAATAACGAAGTATCTACTCCGTCAGTCACTAATACTTTTCCAGCCATTGTATTCAAAATTTTAAATACAAAGGTAGTATATGGATTTGTATAATAATTCAATTCTGTCCCTTTTCGGAAAACGGAAAAGTTCGTTGGGACAAGAAGGGCAGTTGTGTCTGGAAGGCCTTTTTTATTAAGGAATAGTTCAACAATAGATTGCACTTTTCCTAAGACCTAATGTAAGGTAGAAATAATTTTTGCGATAAAAAAAGAGTATTGTGTGAATACCCTTATTTTTTTGGTGAACTGTCAATTTTAGTACGTAAACGGTTGACCTTATTGGCGAGTGAAACAAAATCTTCTACAGAAAGCTGCTCTGGCCGTTTTTGATAAAAAGGATCCGTCATCAATTCTTCTTTTTCAAGGAAAGGCTGTAAAGTATTGCGTAGCATTTTTCTTCTTTGTGCGAAGGTAGACTTTACAATTTTTTTAAATATTTTATAATTACATCCCAAATCTTGATTTTCTTTTCGTTTTAAATGAATAACTCCGGACTGAACTTTGGGCGGTGGTTGGAAAGCGGACTTATCTACTGTAAATAAATATTCCCCTTCATAAAATGCCTGAACTAAAACGCTCAAAACGCCATAAGTTTTACTTCCGGGTCCGGCTACTATTCTTTCCGCAACTTCCTTTTGAAACATCCCGGCCATTTCCGGGATCTGTTCCTTATATTCCAGCATTTTAAATACAATTTGAGAAGATATGTTGTAGGGGTAATTTCCGATTAGTGCGAATGGTTTCTCTCCTACAATGGTTTTTAAATCCACTTTTAAAAAATCAGATTCTACCAATGTTGCCTTCATGCCCGGAAAACTGTTCCTCAGATAAGCTGCCATATCCCGATCCGCTTCTACAAGGATTAACTCTTTTTGGTGTTCTAATAAAAACTGTGTTAAAAAACCTTTCCCCGGGCCGACTTCCAGGATCGTTTCACAATCCGTCAATTCCAGCGATTGAGCTATTTTTTCTCCTATGTCCTTTCGGGTTAGAAAGTGCTGACCAAATGATTTTTTTGCCTTCAAATTTTAAATTTTATTATAAATAAAACACTTAAAAAGAAACAAGCAAAATTGCCTATCTTTGCGCTTTATAAAAAATAAGAAAGAATGACCCGGATTACTACGGCAAACGGATACGATAACAAAGATAACTTATTGATACTGATCGACTCCCCCGCCTCCCCAAAACTACAAGAACTTTTAACGGATGACGAATGGACGCAGGTAAAAAATGCGGAAGATCAAAAAATTGACTGCTGTCTTTTGCCAGAAAGCAACCGGGCAAAGTTTGTATTATTCCTGCCAAAACACGAGGATAGCAACCGCCGAAAAGAACTTGTACGACGAGCAGCCGCTAAGGCCATTAAAACTTTTCACAAGATAAAAGCGACTACTGTTTTTATTAAAAACTTTGGAGAAATTGATTTTTCATTAGAATGTGCTGAAGCCCTTGCTCTTTCTAATTATCAATTTTTAAAATATTTTAAAAATAAAAAAGAAAAGAAGCACGCCCTTGAAAATATTGTTCTTGACGAGCAATCTGTCAATGCTGCAGAGGCTAATGCTTTGCAATACCTGACAGAAGGTACTTGCGAAGCCCGGACGCTCATCAATGAACCGCTTTCTTTCCTGACAGCTACCCAACTGAGTGAGGAAATCAAACGCATGGGAAAAGAAGCGGGATTTTCGGTTGAGGTATTTGAAAAGGAAAAAATAGAAGAAATGAAAATGGGTGGTTTACTAGCCGTGAACCGGGGAAGTTTTACGCCGCCTACTTTTAATATCATGGAATGGAAACCGGAAAATGCCAAAAATTCCAAACCCGTCATTCTTGTCGGAAAAGGAATTGTATTTGATACCGGAGGCCTCAGCCTGAAGCCAACCGCCAACTCCATGGACTTTATGAAAGCGGATATGGGTGGAGCCGCCACGGTAATTGGCACTATGTATGCTGTAAGTAAAGCAAAACTACCCATCCATATCGTCGGACTTGTGCCGGCAACAGATAATCGACCCGGAAATAATGCTTATGCCCCGGGAGACGTTATAAAAATGTACAGCGGAAGCACTGTAGAAGTGCTCAACACCGATGCAGAAGGTCGGATGGTGCTGGCGGATGCCCTGCACTATGCCAAGCAGTATAATCCCGAACTCGTTTTTGATTTTGCGACGCTGACCGGAGCCGCAGCAGTTCTCCTGGGCGGACAGGGCATTTCTTTAATGGGCAATGCAGCGGCTGAGGTAAAAAGTCAGATGATAGAAAGCGGTTATCGGGTACACGAGCGTTTGCTTGAGTTGCCGATGTGGGATGAATTTGGAGAGATGATGAAATCCGATATTGCGGATTTGAAAAATATTGGCGGGCGGATGGCCGGAGCCATTACTGCCGGGAAATTTCTGGAACATTTTACGGATTATCCCTGGCTGCATCTGGATATTGCCGGAAATGCCTTCAAGCACAAATCCGATTCTTATCGGGGTAAAAACGGAACGGGCGTTGGCGTTCGTTTGATGTTTGATTTTTTTAGAAATTATATGAAAAATATATAACACCTATACAACACTATGAAACATAAAATAAAAATAGGTATCAGCGTTGGTGACATTAATGGTGTCGGGCTGGAAGTCATCTTGAAGACTTTTGCGGATGAACGATTGCTGAATTATTGTACGCCGATTATTTACGGTTCGGCCAAGGTGGTTGCCTATCATAAAAATATTGTTAATTTAAATAAATTTTCTTTTCATAATATTCAAGCAGCGGAATACGCCAAACGGGATCGGGTGAATGTCATCACCTGCTGGGAAGAAACGGTCAATATTGCCCTGGGCAAAATGACAAAGGAAAGCGGAGAGTATGCCTACAAATCTTTGCAGGCTGTCATGCACGATTTGAAAGAAAATAAAATTGATGCATTAGTTACCGCCCCTATCAATAAAAAAGCCATGCAAGGAGCGGGATTTGATTTTCCGGGACATACGGAATACATCGCTTCCCAATTTACGGATGGCCGAAACCTCATGCTAATGGTCAACGACGACTTGAGAGTTGGGCTGGTGACGAACCACGTTCCACTGAGGGATGTCGCCGGAGCGATTACGCGCGAGGTCGTAAGTAAAAAGATTCAAATTTTTAATGAAACACTCAAAATAGATTTTGGTAAAGAGCGTCCGACAATTGCCGTGCTTGGACTCAACCCCCATGCCGGTGACGATGGTGTTCTGGGACAGGAAGAAGAAAAAATCATCCGCCCGGCCATCATTGAAGCGAAGAAAAAAGGCATTATGGTCTTTGGATGCTATCCGGCAGACGGATTTTTCGGCTCTGGAAATTATACCAAATTCGATGGCATTTTGGCCATGTATCACGATCAGGGACTTGTTCCCTTTAAAGCTCTTTCCTTTGGAGATGGCGTGAACTATACAGCGGGATTGCCCGTTGTGCGCACATCGCCCGACCACGGAACGGCCTATGATATCGCCGGACAAAATGCTGCCAATCCCGCCTCTTTCCGCAAGGCGTTGTTCCTCGCAATGGACATTGCGAAAAACAGACGCAACTTTACGGAAATGCGTGCCAACCCACTAAAGAAAACTGAGCGCCCTGATGAGGCTAAAAACGAAAGTAAAATTGAAAACATCGTTGATGATTGATGATTGATTTTACGTGCGTTTTAGCTTTTAGTTTTTGAATTAAAACGCTCACAACATGACTGGTAAATCCCCATTTGCTCTGATGAGCCTGCTGGTTTTATGCCCGCTGCTCATCCTGGCGCAAGACTTCCAGCGACTGGAGTCCCATGCCCCTATTCCGGCAGAATTTTTGGTTTCTTCTTCCGAGAAATACGAAAAATTACAAACCGGAAACAAGCAAAAAGATGCTTTTCAACTGCAAAGTCAGTTTCTCATTGACGAATTGCTGCAAAGTGGAAAAGTACTATTTAATGATCCGGTGAGTCAGTACATCAATCAGGTGGCTGACCAATTGCTTCGCCACGATCCTTCCCTTAGAAAAAAACTTCGATTTTATGCCGTGAAAAGCCCGGAGGCCAATGCCTTTGCGACGGATCGGGGGACGATTTTTGTTAATCTCGGTTTGCTGGCTCGACTGGAAACGGAGGCGCAACTGGCTTTTATTCTCAGCCATGAGATTATTCACTTTACGGAAAATCACAATTTTCAGGCGTATAAAAAAGAGCAGTTTCTTGGACAAAATTCGAGTCCTACGAAAGCTTCTTACAATTTTTTATTAGATAAAAGTTTGTATTCGAGGGAGTTGGAAATGGAAGCGGATCAGAAAGGTTTGGAGTTGTTTTTAAAATCAGGATACAGCAGTGAATCGCTGGAAAATATATTTAAAATTCTGCAATATAGCCACTTGCCTTTTGCGGATATTCCCTTTAAGAAGGCCTTTCTGGAAACGCGTTTTATAAAATTCCCTCAGGATTATTTTTTAGAAAAAGTAACCAAACCTGTGGCGCAAAAATCTGGTGATCCATTTGCAAGTCATCCGAATGCCATTGCCAGAGAGTTACAAATTTTAAAACAAATAAAAAATAAGCCCATAGAAGGAAAATCTTTTTTATTACCGGAATTCAGGTTTGAAAAAGCGCAGGAATTGTCCCGTTATGAAATGGCAGAATTACTTCTTCAGGAGCGAAGATATGCAGAAGCTATTTATCAGAGTTTTTTATTATACGAAAATTATACAAATTCTAATTATTTTAATAAAATAAATGCAAAAGCACTTTACGGCCTGGCACAATACAGAAATGTCAAAAGAAAATCGGAGGTGCAAATCCCCTGGAGAAAAACGCAGGGACATATTCAACAAGTACATTTTTTATTAGATAAATTGTCTGACAAAGAACTCAATGTCTTAGCCACAGCACATTGCTGGCAAAACAAAATGAACAACTCAACAGACCTCGCTGCTGCGGGTATGGCTGAAGACATGCTCACAGACATGGTTTTTTATCATATAAAAAACCCGCAGCAGTATTTTAAAAAATCCGTAAAAAATGAAGCCCTTCTCGGAGGTCAGGATTTTGAATCTTATGCGTTTATCCACTATATGAATCGCAGTGATTTCAGGCAAACATTAATAGCTGTGGAGAATTATTCCAAAAAAGTTCATATACGAGGTTTTTCTCCTTCCTACAATGGATGGAACAAAAAACGTCCTGTAAAAAAGGCCGGGACGAAAGCAAAAAACAAAGAAGTCAGTTCGCTTGGCTTAAATAAAGTCTTATTCGTTAATCCCTTATTCGTGCAATTAGATCACCGCAAGGAAAATCCGATTCAGTTTTTAGAAAATGAAAAGAACAAACAAAATTTAATTTCTATTATAGAAAAAAATAGCAAAAAACTCGATCTGGCAACTGAAATATTGGATTTAAAATCCATTGATCCAAACCTGAATATTGATGCTTATAACGACCGGGTGAGACTAACGGAATGGTTGGAAGAACGAGTGGCACACGAACTGAATATGCAATGCAGCAATCAGGAGTTTATGGAGGCCATTGTGGAAAAATACGGGACTTCTCAAATTGCTTTTACCGGTGCCATTTCGCAGCGTTTTCCAAGGAAAAAACTAGACATCGCCTTGTCTTCCGGGCTGTCACTACTATTGCCACCTACCCTTCCGGTGGCTATAAAAAATGCCCTGGAGCCTCGCCATGAAAGCTTTGTCTTTACGGTTGTTTATGACCTGATTTACAATGAGGAACTGATGGTGTACACTCAGGAAATGCCACTGCGAGGTGAGGAAACAATGATTGGTTCTAATCTTTATTACGCCATGCAGCAGATGAAGTGATGCAATGGTACAATAGTTCAATAGTACAATTAAAATATTAAAAATCCCCTGTTATGTTTCGGTTACTCTTTATTTTTATCTTATTTTTTATTATAATAAAAATTGATGCGCAAGTGCCTGGGATGATGGGCAAGCGTTTTTCTTTTCACTACGATTTTAATGTGA
>JAHDCK010000060.1 GCA_020629915.1 Saprospiraceae bacterium | reverse complement strand
CCGGAAGGAAATGATTTTTTACATATTTTAGAAAAACAAGGATTTAAAAACAATAAATGTCTGCCATTAACATTAGGAATCTGTTCAATCTACACGGGCGTAAAATAATTGCGGTCGTTTTGCTGGTAAGTTTTTCTTTATCTGCCCAAGCGCAAATCAAAGGAACATTTAATTTTTTAGAATTTGAAAAAAAGCCCTATTACTTTGGGATCACCCTGGGGATCAACAGTTCAAATTATAAAATAACCCATGCGAAAGATTTTATTTTGAATGACAGCATCAATATTGCTGAATCTATCCGAGGCCCCGGATTTAACCTGGGTATCGTAACCAATCTTAAATTAGGGCAATACTTTGACCTTCGTGCTCTTCCTACCCTGTCTTTTATCGAAAGAAGATTAAATTATACGTTGACTGAACAACGAGGCGATTTTGTGAGGAAGGTAGAATCCGTCCACGTTGAATTCCCTTTCCACGTTCGCTACAAATCGGCACCCTATAAAGATCTTCGGGTGTTTGTAGTTGGTGGGATAAAATATTCCTTTGATGTAGCCAGTGAATCCAGAACCCGACAGGCCTTGGCCAATGAACTGGTGAAAGTTTCTCCATCCGATTTTCAGGTGGAATACGGTGTAGGGATTCAGTATTTCTTCCCTTACTTTATTTTCTCGCCGGAGTTTAAAGTATCCCAGGGAATTTCTAATATATTATTAAACAATGATGTATTGGTTTATTCCAATGCGCTGGAAAGAATCCTGTCCCGCACGTTTACGATTTCCTTTCACTTCGAAGGGTAGTTTTTACAGATTGTATTTTTTCGTATAACTCAGGGTAGAATTCATGGAAGGCTTCTGTGAAGAATGATTCATATTGCCGGAAATCATCAAAGGCTGTATGGAGTTGATTATCAAACTTTGTTCTTTCCTTTAATTTCGTAAAAGCATAACGCATCCCGGATTCTTTTTCGTAGGAAGTCAGCCAATTAGCAGCCGTCATGCGTTGGGTTACGGGCTGGACTTTTGGAGGTATATTTTGGATATTTTTTATTAGAATACGATTTATTTTATTAGAAAATTCAAGCAAAGGCACTTCGTTATAGCGATCCCAATTCGTTGCTAATATATAATCAAACAATATATCTACAATTACGGATGCGTATTTTCCCTGAGTAGAATGCAGTTTTAAAATGCATTCATCGACAACGGGATGATTATCGGTAAACCAATCAATTTGACGGTGAATAAAAACGCCTTCCCGGATTTCTTTTGAAAGTTCGGCTTCGTTTTTTTTTCGTAGAAAGTCCGTGAGGAAATTTCCTACGATCCAACCTTCTTCTTCGGGAGCTAATGCAAAATGTGCCAGGAAGTTCATTCAATATTTTAAATTAAAATTTGAGCGGAGGCAGGTTTTTAAAATGGCCATTCATCTTAGCCCGCTTTTTCATAAATTCCATATTTTTTACTATTGGAATAATTTTCATAAGATGTTCCAGCATATATTCCTGGCGTTTTAGCTCGGAGGGGATGCACAAAAATTCGTATTCCTGCTTGATGGAAAAACCAACAAAATGCCCCAGGTCAAAAGTGATAAATTGCTCCGGTTCCTCTGGCAATCCTTTTTTCACATTGGCCACTTCAAATAGTTCCCGGACTTTTTCTAATATTTTAATATTTAATTCAAAATCCCTTTCCATAGAATCTTCGGGATAAGAAACCCTGGCTCCGGCGTAGAGTTTGTCGGGAGCTACCGGGAAGAAATTTTCGATTTTGAAGACGCGGCGACCTCTGGTAACGATATTCATTTTACCATCCTCATGGCGTTTAGCGATGCGCACCAGTTCCATTTCCGTTCCGTACTTACTGAGTTGATTATCAATAAAAGCCGGGATGCCAAAATATTTTTCTTCATCTTCGCATTCGGTTATCATCTGCCGGTATCGGGCTTCAAAGATATGGAGGTTGACCTGTTCTCCTGGAAAGGCCACTAGCTTTAAGGGGAAAATGGGTAATAACTGGTGCATGTAACTCTTTATTCTACTATAAACCTAAAGATAGCAGAAATGTTGACTTGTTTTAAATAAAAATTTTATTTATAAAAACAATCAACACCCCCACGACCCGTGAAGCACAACGGTTGCGCCCGTATTAGAAATGATATATTCTCCCATTTCCTGCTGGATGACAATTTGATTTTCCTTTTGGGTAATCCGCTCTGAATAACCATCCATAATCCGGACCATAATAAAAAACTCCTCTTTGGAAAAATTTGGTGCCACGATTTCCGTTTGTCCCCCAAATTCTCCCCAGTAATCTATCTGCACAAACCCGTTTTTAAATATCTTTTTTTCATATCCAATTTCCCCATCTCTATTTGACTTTTCTTCATGTAACAATTCGGTTTGCGACCTCAAAAATCCAAAGATTCCGGAATCTCTCATTTCTCCAATTGCACCCGGTCTTATTTTCGACAAATACGCATCAAAAACATAACCTTCATGACTTCCAAATTTTATATAAATCCAATTGCCATATAATTTCACAGTGCTCACCGTTCCATCCGCATTTTTATTATTATCATTTACAAAATATTTAAACTGGACATATTCCCAATGCGCTTTTGAGGTTTGTGGTAAAACCAAACTTCCGAAAGGTATTTTTGTTACAACTTCCCCTCCGGGTTCTGGTGTTGCTCTTAAATTCAAACCCGACTTCGCCCACACGAATAATTCATCATTAATATTGTAGGAAGAAATTCCAAAAAGATCGCTGCAAATAAAGCAAATTAAAATAAATAGGATATTTTTCATTGTAAAAAAGTTTTAAATGATTGATGCCTTCAAGTTGCACAAGAATTCCAACGATAAAAACCCTTCCTTTCCAAATGCCCGATTTCTACTATTAACTGCTCCCTTTGGATGATCATTTGAAAAGACAATTCACATTCTCCTTGTAAAACACAATAATTTTATAGAAATTGTCATATAAATTCTAAATGCGCCCAATCCCTTGCGAATAATAGTTCACTAAGCGCGAATCCTAATCCAATCTTGTATTCATAATAATAGAAGTCTATTTTTATCCTGCCTGCCAGATTTGGACAGGACTACTTTTTTTATATTAAAATAATCTCAATGATGTTAAAGCCAGCAATTTTGAAAACACTCTCTCTGAGTGCCGTTTTAGTTCTAGGATTTTTAATCTCCGGCTGCGGAGGAAAACGCACCGCAAAAAAAATGGACCCCAGCGTTGGGGAATTTGTTTATGCCTATACCTCCGGGACGATTTCCCGCACGGCTCCCATTCGGGTTCGGATGACCTCTGGCCTGGTTAGCAGTTCGGATTACGGAACGGAAGTACAGGACGGCGTTTTAAAATTCTACCCGGAAATTGATGGAATCGCTACCTGGGAAAATGACCGCACGATTTTATTCAAACCCACAGAACCGCTTCCCTCCGGCGAAACATTTGTAGGAGAATTGCAAGTCAAACAACTCTTCAAATCCGCTCCGGCGCAGGCGAGTACTTTTGAGTTTGAATTTAGAACGCGGGATCAATTTCTCGATATTCAGGTGCTGGGATTACAAACCCCTGACCCGACAGATCTGTCCACACAAAAATTGCTGGGTAAAATTCGCACGACGGATGTCGCCAAAGCGGAACAATTTGCCCGATTGGTGACTGTGCGACAAGGTCGGCAAAATTTGGATGTGGAATGGGTGCATGATCCCGGAATGCTCACGCATCATTTTACCGTCCCGAATATCAAAAGAGGCAAAAATGCCGAAGAAATTTCTATAAAATGGAATGCCAAACCACTTGGCGTAGAACAATACGGCAACCAAAATCTTGAACTCGCCGCACTAGGGGATTTTAAAATTATCAACGCCAGCATTATAAATGAAAAAGACCCTTATATTTTATTACAATTTTCTGAGCCACTACAAAAATCTCAAAATCTCACCGGGCTGGTAGAATTGTCTGATCATGCTCAAAGACTCAAGTATAGTGTGGATGGAAATTTCCTTCGAGTGTATCCCAAGGGACAGGTACTGGGGGATCGGATTATTTCGGCCAAGGCAGGTATCAAAAACATTCAAGGCAGAAAGATGGCTTTGAACAGTGAATGGCAATTACAGTTTCAGGATCAAAAACCCGGATTGCGGCTGGTGGGCAAGGGAAATATTTTACCCAACTCGGAAGGCATGTTGTTTCCTTTTGAAGCGATTAGTTTGAATCATATTGATGTTGAAATTTTTAAAATATATGAAAGCAATATTTTGCAATTTCTTCAAACAAATGAAATAGGCGATTCCTACCAGCTCGAACGCGTAGGGAAACTCATCCTTCAAAAAAGTATTCCACTAACGAACTTGCGAAAAGATGCCAATCCAAAAGACTGGACCCGTTATGCTTTGGATTTAAATGATTTGATTGAACGCGATCCTAAGGCCATTTATCAGGTTAGAATAGGTTTTCAAAAAAAATATACGAATTATTTTTGCAATGATACCTCAGACGAGAAAAAGGAACAAGATCAAAAACTGGAAACCGTTCCCTCCGAAGATGGGGAAATCAAAAGTTTCTGGGGAGGCTATTATGGCCGCTACGGATATTATCGGGGCTACTCCTGGAGGGACAAAGAAAATCCCTGCAAGCCCGCCTATTATACATCAGAAAATTTTATAAGAAGAAATATAATAGCATCTGACCTTGGTATTATTGCCAAGCGGGGAACGAATGGAGAATTTCAGGTAGCGGTAACTAATCTTGTGAGTACAGATAAAATCACAGGGGCAGAAATAAAGGTTTACGATTATCAGCAACAGTTAATAGCCTCCGTCAATACGGATGGTGAAGGTATTGCTCAGATTCAATCCAAATCAAAACCTTTTTTCCTGGTAGCCACAAAAAATGAGGAAAGAGGTTATTTAAAATTACAGGATGGCGGGTCGCTATCGCTCAGCCGATTTGATGTGTCCGGGCAAAAAACAAAGAAAGGCCTCAAGGGATTTTTATATGGGGAAAGAGGCGTTTGGCGACCGGGAGACACATTGCACCTTTCATTTATACTAGAAGATAAAATGGATGTAGTGCCCGAAAATCATCCCATTACTTTTGAACTGCGCGATCCAAGGGGACAACTCCAAACAACAATCGTGCAAAACAACCCTGTTGGAAATATATATGATTTTACCACATCAACTGGGCCGGATGCTCCTACCGGAAACTGGAATGCGACCATCAAGGCCGGAGGTGCTGTTTTTAATAAAATTCTAAAAATAGAAACCGTAAAACCCAATCGTCTAAAGCTCGCCCTGGATTTTAATACCAAGGAATTATCGGCATTGGATGAAACCTTAAATGGCGACCTTCAAGTGCGCTGGCTGCATGGCGCGCCTGCCAAAAATCTCAAGGCAAAGGTGGAGATGCAAATCAAAAGTACAAATACCAGTTTTGAAAAATATAAAGATTTTGAATTTGATGATCCGTCTAAAAAATATGACTCCGAAGCCAAGACGATCTTTGAGGATAAATTAGATGCGGATGGAAAAGCAACGATTAAGCATAAGTTTATTAATAATGGAACGGCTCCGGGAAAGCTCGTTGCCAGTTTCAAATCAAGAGCATTTGAAAGTAGTGGAGATTTTAGTATAGATAATTTTTCTATTCCTTATAGTCCTTACCCCCATTATGTCGGGGTTAAAATTCCACAAAACAAATACGGTGGAAAATCTCTGGATAAGGATAAAACATCCGAGATTCAAATCGTAGCTGTGGATGAAAAAGGAAATCCCAGTGCCAACCGGGAAGTAAAAGTAGAATTATATAAAATAGAATGGCGCTGGTGGTGGGAAGCTACCCGTGGTGATCGCACTTCCTTCGCCGGGCGGCATCATTTTACAAAAGACCACGAAGGTTACAAGGCCGGAAAAAATTTGACGACAAAAAATAATGGACAAATCAACTGGCAGATTACCCCTAAAGACTGGGGGCGTTATATGGTAAGAATTTGCGATGTGGAATCCGGGCACTGTACGGCAGACTTTTTCTACTCTGGCTATGCCTGGGGAAATGATGAGCAAGCCCGAAAGGAGGCCGCCATGCTAACTTTTAAATCAGACAAAGAACAATATAATGTAGGAGATATAATTGAATTATCTATTCCTGCTGCCGAAAAAAGTAAAGCACTTATTTCTATCGAAAACGGAACGCAGGTTATTTCTACCTATTGGGAAAATATGCGAAAAGGAGATAATACCGTTAAAATAGAAGCGGAAGAAAACATGGCTCCGAATGTGTACGCCCACGTCACCCTCGTGCAGCCCCACAGCCAAACCGGGAATGATTTACCGATTAGAATGTACGGCGTTATACCTATTAAAGTAGAAGATCCCAAAACTAAAATCCAGCCCCTCATCGATATGCCAAAGGAGCTACAACCGGAAAAAACATTTGCAGTTAATGTTTCTGAAAAAGACGGCAAAGCCATGAATTATACCCTGGCCATTGTGGATGACGGATTGCTGGATTTGACTCGTTTTAAAACACCGAATCCGCACGAGACATTCTACGCTAAGGAAGCACTCGGCGTACAAACCTGGGATGTTTATGATTATGTACTCGGAGCATTTGGCAGTAAGCTGGAAAGAATTTTGAGCATTGGTGGAGATATGGAATTGCGGAAGAAAAAGAAAAGCAAAGCCAATCGCTTCAAACCTGTCGTGATGCACCTCGGCCCTTTCCAACTTCAACCGGGCGAAAAAGCTAAGCACGAAATCAAAATGCCGAACTACATCGGTTCTGTCCGAACGATGGTGGTAGCCGGCTCGGACAACAACGCCTACGGAAGTGCGGAAGTGACAACGCCTGTGAAAAAATCGCTGATGGTGTTGGCGACTTTGCCGCGGGTACTCAGCCCGACGGAAACGCTAAAACTTCCGGTGAATGTTTTTGCGATGGATGATAAAATTAAAAATGTTAATATACGTGTAGAAACGAATGAGCTACTCTCTATCGAAGGAGATAAAACTCAAACCATGTCTTTTTCCAGACCAGGAGATGACTTAGCATTTTTTAATATAAAAGTAAATGAAGGACTAGGAATTGGAAAAGCGAAAGTAACGGTAAGTGGACACGGCGAAACTTCCACCCACGAAATAGAACTGGATGTCCGCAATCCCAATCCGTTTGTCAGTCAGTTTTCAAGCAAAGTCATCGAACCTGGACAGAGCTGGGCGGAGGTCTTTGACCTGGTGGGGATGAAAGGAACCAACTCCGGTGTACTTGAAATTTCCAACATCCCTCCTATCAATCTAGGCGAGCGACTGGATTACCTGATTCGGTATCCGCACGGCTGTTTGGAGCAAACTACTTCGGCTGCCTTTCCACAATTATACGTTCATAAATTATTGGAATTGACAGAAGAAGAAAAGACGGATGCCCAAAATAATATCAAAGCGGCGATCAGTAAATTTAAAAAATTCCAAAAGAGCAATGGTGGTTTTGGTTACTGGCCCGGTGCAAGAGCCGCCAATCCGTGGAGCACCAATTACGTCGGTCACTTTTTGCTGGAAGCTAAAAACCTCGGCTACAACCTCCCACCCAATATGCTGGAAAACTGGATCAAATTTCAAAAGAAAGTGGCTAAGCGATGGTCAAAGGATTTAGAAGATTTTGATATGACTTATTCCTATAGAGGTAATAACCAATTGATGCAGGCCTATCGCTTGTACACCCTTGCACTGGCACAGGAACCCCATTGGGCCGCTATGAATCGCCTGAGAGAATACGAGGATATTCAACCCAGAGCAGCCTGGCGACTAGCAGCGGCTTATGCCATTGCCGGAAAACCGGAGGTAGCTCGCGAATTGGTTGCCGGTTTGGATTTTGAAGTAGATGATTATACGGAGCTTGGTTATACTTTTGGTTCTTCCCTTAGGGATCAGGCGATGATTTTAGAAGCATTAGTTGCGATGAACAAGCGTGATGATGCAGGCGAATTGGTAGAACTGGTTTCTGAAAAGTTAAATGCAAAGCGGTGGTACAGTACCCATTCTACCTCCTTTGCTTTATTGGCTGTGGGTAAATTTGTTGGGAATTCCAGTATGAATAATCAATTTAATTTCACCTATACCCTTGGAGAAAAATCTGCTGTCAATGCTGGTTCTACCCTACCCCTGATGCAAATTCCCGTAGGGCCGGAGGAGCTGGAGCAAAAGTCAGTCAATGTAAAAAATACAAGTGATGGCATTTTATATGCAAAGCTCATTCTAAAAGGACAACCCGTCATAGGTAATCAATCCGCACATAATAAAAACCTTGATATGTCCGTAAAATATAAAACCATGTCCGGGAAAGTACTCGACCCAACTGCGATTGCTCAGGGCACTGATTTTATAGCAGAGGTAACGATAAAAAATCCGGGAATCCGAGGGGATTATGCGGAGATTGCTCTGGAACAGGTTTTCCCTGCCGGCTGGGAAATCCACAATTCGCGAATGGATAATATTCAGGCATTTAAAACGACGAGTGTACCGGAGTATCAAGATATTCGGGATGACCGGGTCTATACTTATTTTGATATTCGAGCTAAAAAAATGCAGGTTTACCGGATACAACTGAATGCCGCCTACGAAGGAAAGTTTTATTTGCCAACGGTTTATTGCAGTGCCATGTACGACAATAGCATTTCATCCAAACAACCCGGCAAATGGGTGGAAGTGACTAAGGCTAAACCGATGTAAGGTACAATGGTGCAATGGTACAATGGTACAATGGCAATGGCGCAATACGAGAATGATTTATTGGTTTTAGTAGAAAAAATATTTTGAATTTGAAATGGAAGGCCCTCTGTTTTTCAGGGGGTTTTTTATTTCTTATGTTTGTTGGGCAAAACTTTTAATATGCCTTTGAAAATATTCATATCCGTTTTTCTTGTAGGAATTTTTTCCTGTAAAATGAAAAATACTTCGACTTCTGAACAAACAGTGGCCTTGTCTTCTGATTTTATTTTTATGGATAAAATCGCCGGGGCAAAAGTTATGGTCAAAGATGAAATGGAAGGATTTTTTGATAAAATAACTAAAACAGATATGGAAATTCAAATGAAGGAAACTTTTGAAGGGAGCCGGGAAGCACTTTTTCCATTATACAAAAAACATATACAAGAAAGTGTTTTAGAATTTTCAAATGAAGAAAAGAAAGTAATTGGGAAAATCATGGCCGAAGCCAAAGCACTCTGCGACTCTATTGATCCTAAAATTTTTCCCGGGCCGATTTGGTTGTTAAAAACAAATGGCAATCACTATGGAGCAGGGGCCTATTACACCCGCGAAAATGGCATCATCATACCAGAGGACAAACTGCCACCTGAGGAGGATTTTATGTTTACCATGCTCCATGAAATTTTTCATATCTATTCCAGAATTAATCCAGAGAAGAAAAAAGAATTATACGAAAGAATAGGTTTTAAAAAAATAAATCCGCCTGAGATTCCCAAAACCTTATCAGAAAAAATTCTCCTTAATCCGGATGGAATAGATTTTAACTACGCTATTTCTATCACTGAAAATGAGGAAACTTATCGGGCTATACCAATCATTTATGCCCAATCAAAATATCAAAAAGGGAAAAATGCCTTTTTTTCTTATTTAAAATTTGAATTATTTAGATTAGCCGAAAAGAATGGCAATGTTTCTGTAGTAATAAACCCGAACGGCTCCAGCACAATAGACCTCAAAAAATTATCGAGTTTTTTCCTTCAAATCGGGGACAACACAGATTACATTATCCATCCCGATGAAGTTTTGGCAGATAATTTTGCCATTTTAGCCTTATCTTATAAAGATTCGGGGGATTCAAGAAAATTATCTGAATCCGGGAAAAAACTTCAAGATGATATTAAAAATATACTAAAAAATTAATTGCAAATTTGAGGTTTAGCAAACATATATTTCTATATATTCTGTTATTAATTTCTTCACCACTTTTTGGGCAGGAAGACAAACTACCCTTTTTTCAATTCACCTCAGATGATGGATTGCCCTCCATGCACGTTTATGATTTGATTCAGGATAAAAAAGGATTCATCTGGATGGGAACCGATGCGGGTTTATGTCGATTTGACGGATATGAATTTAAGCATTATACAACAGCAGACGGATTAGCGAATAATGATATTGTTCGGTTGTATGAAGACTCGAAAGGAAGAATTTGGCTGGGTTCTATTGGTGACTTATGCTATGTAGAAAACAATGAATTTCATATAATAAAATCTCCGAATGATAATATCCGGCAATTCTACGGTGCTGAATTTGGTGAAACAGTCAATAATAGCATATTAGTTTCCTCCAAATCTGTTTTGTGGTATCTGGATAGCCTGCTTCGTCCGGAGCTAATCACCGCTCTACCAAAAACAGGCACCAAGGATTTATTATTTTCTTATAATGATACGATTTATATTTATCACAAAAAATCTATCCTTTTGTTTGTTGGGAAACAACCAGTGGACACTATCCAACTCAACTTTCCAATAGACCGGGCAGAAACGTTTTCTGCAAAAAGAATTAACCAAACTCTATATTTCACCTCTCCCAATGGTCTGGGCAAACTTGATTTACCTTCAAAAAAGCAGGAAATCGTTCTACCCGGAAATTTCAAAAGCACACGCTTAACCGCAATCCCACCTAATAATCTTTGGTTAACTTCTCTAAATAACGGACTCATCCATATTCAGACTCCAACAGAATTTAGATCTGATTATTCCTATTCTGTTTTATTAAAAGATAAAGTACCTGGTGGCTCTTTGGTTGATAATGAAGGGAATTTATGGATTTCTACCCTTGGAAATGGCGTTTATATGCTACCGGCAAAAGCAGATCTTTTTAATAATTTAAGTGTGGCGGATGGTCTTGTAGATTCTAAAATAGAATCTGTTTTTATTGATGAGGACTCTGTTGTTTACGTTGGATTTCAGAACGGAGTTTATAATACAATAAAAAATAATCAAATAGAAAAAATTACTATTAAAAATAAAAGACAATATAATCGAATTTTATGTTTTGCTGAAGCCAGGAAACATCAAACGCTTTTCATTGGCTCTGACGTTGGCGTTTTTATGATTAAAAAGGGCATTTCTAAACGCATTATCAATCATGCAACTAAAAATATATATTTTAATGATAACATATTTACATTTTGTACCTCTTCCGGAGTTTACTCTTTTTCTTTTACAACAGCAGATTCATTATACGACCAGGCGAAAAGGCCATTAAAAGAACTTCAACATCTTAATTCGGTTGTAAAAAGAATAAATTCAAAACGATCCTATGCTTATCTAAAGTCCAAAGACGGAACTGACTGGATTGGTGAAGTGAATAATCTAAAATCAAAAAAAGACGGGACAACCAAATCCTGGTCTGAGGTTTCTAACCTGTTTAAAATTTTTATAAAAGATATAAAAGAAGCACCTGACGGTTCAATTTGGGTGGCTACTTATGGTGCAGGGATTATTGTAATTAAAAACAATGATTTTTTTAATATATCAAAAGAAAATGGACTTTCCAGTAATATCTGCCGACAACTTCAAATAGATCCAAGTGGTGTTTGGGTAGCAACTAACAGAGGTTTATGCCAGATAAAATATAAATCCTTTGCAGATAAAAACCCACAAATAAATATATATAATTCCTCAAATGGATTAATTAGTAATGAAGTCATGTCTTTTAATAAAAAAGGACCTCTGATGATCATTGGCACAAATAAAGGCATTGTTCAAACCGATGTTAGTCAATTGACTACCCAATCCTCCCCTCCTAAAATATATATAAGTAAAGTAACAATAAACGGAGCAGATTCTACCGGAAATCATTTTTATTATTTAAAAAACAATCTAAATGATATTCAAATAAAATATGTAGGGATCTCCTATTCCAGTCTCAAGGCACTCACCTATCAATATCGAATGATCGGTTTGGATGATGAATGGCGAACGACCCAAACACTGGAAAAAAACTTTTCAGATCTGCCACCAGGAGATTATCAATTTGAGGTGCGGGCCTTTTCCAGCAATAGTGTAGAAAGTTTGGAACCAGCCTTTGTTCATTTTTGTATACAGGAACACTTTACAGATACTCGATGGTTTAGAGGGCTTTTCCTTTTTGCCATTGCAGGATTAATTTTTTACTTATATAATACTACCCTGACCTATGCAGAAAAAAACAAACTTTCTACCCTGGTTGAACAACAAACAGAGGAACTCAATTCTA
Source organism: Saprospiraceae bacterium (assembly GCA_020629915.1). Lineage (GTDB taxonomy): Bacteria > Bacteroidota > Bacteroidia > Chitinophagales > Saprospiraceae > JAHDCK01. Next base: position 3,830 of record JAHDCK010000060.1, on the reverse strand, counting down.
AGGTAAAAGAGCTTGCCGATTCCAATGCCCGGCTGGAACGCTCTAATGAATCTCTACAGGAATTTGCTTATATCGCTTCTCATGATTTAAAAGAACCACTAAGAACTGTGGCTAGTTTTATTCAATTGCTCAAATTGAGAAATGAAGATAACTTTGATAAGGAAAGCAAAGAATACATGGAATTTGCTGTGGGAGGAGTCAAGCGAATGGAAAATATCATACAGGACATTCTGGCTTATTCTAAAGTCGATAAAAATAATACTCAAAAAACTAACATAAATCTTACCTCAATATTAAATGAAGTAATGGGTAATTTAAAAGGAAGGCTGGAAGAAAAAAAAGGAAGAATTATTTTAAAAAACCCGCTCCCTATAGTACAACTCAACTCAACAAACGCCCTTCAATTATTTCAAAATTTAATATCTAATGGAATAAAATACAACAAATCTTCTCAACCTCAGGTAGAAATTGATGTTCACGATCGGGGACATTTTTGGGAGTTTAGTTTTGCAGATAACGGAATTGGAATTGATGAGGATTACAAAGAAAAAATCTTCGGGATGTTTCAGCGGTTGCATAGTCGGGATGAATATTCCGGCACCGGGATTGGTTTGGCGATATGCAAAAAAATTGTAGAATCCAACGGAGGTAAAATTAGATTTAAGTCGTCCATAGGTCAGGGAACCACTTTTTATTTTACCCTTCCAAAACTTGAGGAAGAATAAATGTTTCGTTTTTTTATAATAAATAAATGAAATTATACAAAAAAATATACCATTTTTTATTCTACAAAAATAAAAAATGGACATTTTCTATCCTTGGCATATTGGTGATAGCCTACATCTTTTGCCTGCCCTCTCCCCTCTTCGATGTCCCCAATTCCCTCGTACTGGAAGATAAAAAAGGTCAACTTCTGGGCGCAAGAATTGCCAAAGATGGTCAATGGCGTTTTCCTGCTACAGATTCTATTCCTAAGAAATTTGAAGCGGCTATTCTGGAATTTGAGGATCGCAGATTTTATAATCATATAGGAATCGATCCTATAGGAATTGGTCGGGCCATAGAACAAAATTTCCGAAACGGCTCCATAGTCAGCGGAGGAAGTACTTTGACCATGCAAGTCATTCGAATGGCGCGCGGGCCTCGAAGCAGAAATATTTTTAATAAAGTAATTGAAGCTATCCTGGCAACACGACTAGAAATTAAATATTCTAAAAAAGAAATTTTGTCTATCTATTCCAGTCATGCGCCCTTCGGTGGGAATACAGTCGGACTGGATGCAGCCGCCTGGCGATATTTTGGCAAAAGCTCCAACTATTTATCCTGGGCGGAAGCGGCTACGCTGGCTGTTTTACCCAATAGTCCTTCTTTAATTCATATTAGTAAAAATCGCCCTTTACTAAAAGCCAAGCGCAATCGCCTGCTGGATCGCTTGATGGCAAAAGGCAAAATGGACACCCTCACCTGCCAACTGGCCAAGGAAGAACCCCTCCCCGGCAAACCCCTTCCTCTTCCCCGAATTGCGCCTCATTTAATGGATCGGGTACAACAAACACATTTTAAAAATTCAAATGGAATTTATTCGCGCTTTAAAACAACCTTGGATTCAGACTTGCAAAAAAAATGTAATCGTATATTAAAAAATCATCATGTATCCCTTAGTGCCAATGGCATTTTTAATGGAGCTATTCTAGTAACAGATACAGAAACGGGGAACGTACTTGCCTACGTCGGCAATATCATGGAACAAGCGGATGACGAGCACGGCCATGAGGTAAATGTCATCCACGCGCCCAGAAGTACTGGTAGTATTATTAAGCCTTTACTGTATGCGTCTATGCTTCAGGAAGGAGAACTGCTCCCCTCCAATCTCGTCTCAGATGTACCGACTTATCTACAGGGATACAAACCAAAAAATTACAAGGAAACTTATGATGGGGCGATTTCTGCCCGCAAAGCTTTGTCTCGCTCCCTGAATGTTCCTGCCGTACGCTTGCTGCAAAAACACGGACTTGAAAAATTTCATAACAATATTAAAAACATAGGACTAACTACAATACATCAACCTGCCAGTCATTACGGATTGCCCTTGATACTGGGAGGGGCCGAAGCCAACCTTTGGGATCTGACAAGTATCTATGCCGGAATGGGTCGCACGCTTTTACATTATTACCCCAATCAGGGTTACTACGATCCTAAAGATTTTCGCCCCTTAAATTATAATTTTAATTATAAAACAAAAAAAACGACTGAACGAAAACTGCATAAAGAACCCGTGCATCTTGGAGCGGGAGCGATTTGGGGAACCTTTGAAGCGATGCAGGAAGTTATCCGCCCAACGAGCGAAGGTGATTGGGAGCTTTACGAATCGAGTCAGGTGATTGCCTGGAAAACAGGAACGAGTTTTGGATTTCGGGATGCCTGGGCCATAGGAGTCACTCCACGCTATACAGTTGGCGTTTGGATTGGCAATGCGGATGGAGAAGGTCGTCCCGGACTTGTGGGTGTTTATGCTGCTGCCCCAGTTTTATTTGATATATTTAATTATCTAGAATCATCAAGTTGGTTTGAACCTCCTTATGATGATATGGTGCGCATTCCTGTATGTTCAAAAAGCGGTTTTCGTCCATTGGAGTTTTGCCCTAAAATAGATAGTCTTTGGGTCCCGGCTTCGGGTTTAAAATCCGGCACCTGTCCTTATCACAAAAAAATTCATATAGATAAAACAAATAAATGGCAAGTGCATAGTGATTGTGAGTTACTGGAAAATATCGAGGTCGTGCCTTGGTTTGTTTTGCCGCCTGTGGAGGAATTCTACTACAAATCCAAAGACCCTTCCTACCTTCCGCTCCCGCCTTACCGGGAAGATTGTCAGGCCGCCTTTCAACAACAAAATCCCATGCAATTGATTTACCCGAAAAATGCAACGAAAATTTATGTGCCCAGAGAGTTGGATGGAACGGCTGGAAAAACTGTTTTTAAAGTAGCACATCGACAAGGGGAAACAACCATCTACTGGCATATAGATAACACATATATGGGAAGTACAACTTCTTTTCACGAGATGGCATTTAATCCATCGCCCGGGCCTCATCGATTGACGCTGGTAGATGAAAAAGGTTTTCGGCTGGAAAAATCTTTTGAGATTATGGAGCGAAATAATTGAACAAGGGTTTAATTTTTTACGAAATCCCCATTCCTGCAAAGCCGTTTTTTTAATTAAAAACAAACCCCTAATTTCACATAAAATTTCCTGTCATGGCAAAGAAAAAAAAGAAAAATACTTTTGTTCAAAAACCCATCAATAAAAAAGGAACTACCCCGCCAAAACCCATTCCGGCTTATGTATATTATGCCGGATTGGCTCTGGTCGTTTTATTGGTTTTTATCATCCGCAGTAATTTCTTCGATTTGCCTTTTGAGCGGGATGAAGGGGATTATAGCTATCTGGGTCAGTTGGTGTTGGATGGAAAAACGCCTTACCTGGATTTTTACGAGCAGAAACCGCCAGGATTGTTTTACAGTTATGCCATGATTCAGGCCATTTTTGGGTCGAGTGTAAAAGGCCTTCACATAGGTTTTACACTCATAAATATTATATCAATAGTATTTTTATTTTTATTTGTAAAAAATATCCTGGATGACCTAAGCGGGTTAGCTGCGGCTACTGCTTATGCTCTGCTTTCCATGACACCCCACTTGATGGGTTTTGCTGTGCAGGCGGAACACCTCATTGCATTCGGAACGATAGCCGCACTCTGGATGATCTCAATGGGATTTAAAACGGATAAATGGTGGTGGTTTCTGCTGGCAGGATTAGAGTTAGGCTG
>JAHDCK010000505.1 GCA_020629915.1 Saprospiraceae bacterium | reverse complement strand
TTTACTTTTATTATAAATAGAATTTAATTTGTTCTTATATAATTTTTTCAGGCTATTTGAAATTTCGGAAGTATGTTGATACATGCCCAAAGAATGGCATTGGATAATAGCATTATTATTGTATATGTCAATAATTAATCCGGGCAAACCATCTCCTTCCGCATGAATGAGCCGATAGGCATTGGTGGACTCATTGATTAGCCCCAAACTTTTGCGATACCGCAGCGCGTTTTTTAATTTGCTATACCAAAAATCTTCATTTATGGTTGTTTTATTAAAACTCAAAATGCGGACGGCAATGCTCCCGCCGTGAAAATGACCAAGTGCCAAAAATGTCCCATTGGCATCATAGACTTCAGCAATAGCTCCTTCTTTTTGTTCTCCTTGAATGGAATGTATAGCGCCTGAAAAAATCCAGGGATGAAATCTTTGAACCGAAGCTGCTTTTTTGGGTTTTAATTGGATGCGAAGCATATTTTTTCCTTAACTTTATTTCTTTTTGACATTTTTAAAAACGTTGCAAAGCTAATCGAAAATATTTTATGAAAAACTACCTTCAGGATATAGAGCAATTTGTGCAGGAGGATGCTTTCCATGCAGCGGAGGTAATTTTACAAGCTCAAAAGGTTTATTCTCTCGCGGAAGCTGAAAAAAACCTTTGGACTTCCGAGGTAGAAGATGAGTCCGGGCGTTTTCAGGTGGAAGTCCTGCTGAGTTCCAAGCAGGCGAGAGCGAAAATAAAAGACGGTTCCTGTGATTGTAATTCTGAGGATAATCCCTGTAGTCATCAGGTAGCTGTTTGGATATTATTAAGGCGAAAAATCACAGAGAAGGCTTTTGCTCCAAAGCCATCGGCAGCAAAAAAAAGAACCAAACTCACCCTGGCTAATATCGTCGCAGGTGCAGATGCGGATAAACTTCGGCAATTTGTTCGGGAATATGCCCGGCGGGATCGGCAGTTTTCTGCTATGCTTCGGGCTTCATTAATTTCAGAAATGGATTGGCCGGAACCCAGGGAAAAGTATCAATCGATTTTGGAAACCGCTCATAAAACTGCTTCTCCCAGAAGATTGTATTTGACAAAAAAAGGAGTTGAAAAATATATAAAGATAACTGATTCCCTGATTGCCAAAGCAAAAAATCTTTTTAATGCTAAAAATTACAGAGAAACACTCGCCCTGCTTCATGCCTATTTAGAAAAAACGCTGGAAATACTTCCCGGCTCTGAAGATTCGGGCCAAAAATTGTCAGAAAAAATTATGGAGTCTTTTTCTATTCAACTGGAAGTGGCTCAGTCTGTCATTCCACCGGAATTAAAAGAAAGTATATTTGATTTTAATATTCAAATTTTCTCTGGCAAATTACCCCCCAAAATCCATTCCTTATATTCCTGGCTTTTTTCTGTGCTAGTGGGTTTGGCAGAAGATACTATAAGAGAAAAAAGAATATTAGAAGTGTTGAATGATCATCTGCAAAAAGAGAATCCTTATGGAATTCACTTTCAGGCGTATAAGCTGGAATTGCTTTTCCGGTTGGATATGGAGAAAGAAGCCGAGGCTTTTTTGGAAACCCATGCTGAAAATGCTGCGGTTCTTTTTGTGGGAATTGAAAAAGCCCTTCAAGGTGAAAATGTAGGAACGGCTAAAATGCTTGGGGAAAAAGGCTTAAATATTTTAGAGGGAATACACCCGGAAGATAAAGTCCGGTTTGGTGAAATTTTATTAAAAATAGCGGTATCTGAAAATAACCCAAAAGAAATTATTGATTATAATAAAAAATTATTTATATTAACACATGATTTTCATTTTTATGACAATTTAAAATCATTAACTAATAGAAATGAGCGAAAGGATTTAATAAAGATTATGAAAATGCAGTGGGAAAAGTCCCCGGCGGATATAAATTTGCGCAATACGACCCTGCGGTTATTTTATGAAGAAAATCAAATCAATTTAATTTGGAAATATATTTTAAAATATAAATCTATAGATATGCTCGTTTTGTATGGAGAGGTGCTTTTGGAATCTGAAGGAGAAAAAGTGCTGGATCTTTATGAAGAGTTAATCAATGATTTTCTGCAATACAATTTAGGGCCGCCTTCCCTAAGACGATCAGAAAAATTATTGAATCGCCTTCGGGAAATTGCCCCAACCCACCGGTATAAACCTTTTATTCAGTCCTTAAAACAAAATTATCACCACCGACCTTTTTTGAAAAGTGTCCTTTTAAATTATTAAAGCTATGAATAAAAATATTATAAACGGATTATATATTATATCTATCGGTTTCATGTTGGCAAATGTGGTGGGACAAATAATGGTAGGACCAGAATATGAGATTTTATTTTGGGTGGGTTTATTGGTTTTTGCTTTTGCCTTGATCCTTCAAAATTATAATAAAGTAAATAAGGAAGAATAAGCAAGTAAGTAACTGGACATAATAATGTTAAATTTAATTTGAAATGAGTTTTTGATTTATTCAAGGCAAAAAACATGAGCAAGTGTCAACTTGCGAACCGTTTACGGGCGGGTAAGCACGCAGGGCGTCGGCGAGGCTTTT
>JAHDCK010000504.1 GCA_020629915.1 Saprospiraceae bacterium | reverse complement strand
CTTGGCTTTTTCGGCTGATAAATCCGCTACTACACTAACATATAGCGTTTCCCCGGCAGGCTCTTGACCATGCCTTTAAATTCTAAGCCTAATAAAACAGAGAGTAACTCGCTGGAAGGCATACTGGATTCGTAGGAAAGTTTGTCGATACCAATTTGTTCGGTAGCCTGTAATATGGTGACGACTTTTTGTTCCGGCTCGGAGAGATCGACGAAGAACTGCCGCTGTACAGCTTCCGATTTTTCTACGACATCCCAGCGCAAATGATAAATCAAATCTTCTACGGATTCCATGAGGTAGGCTTTGTGGGCTTTGATGAGGTGATTGCAGCCTTCGGAGTAAGGATCTTTCACCCGGCCGGGGATGGCAAAGACATCTTTATTATAACTATTGGCGACTTCTGCGGAGATCATGGAGCCGCCTCGCCTTGCCGTTTCTACAACGATAAGGGCATCACACATTCCGGCGATGATGCGGTTGCGCATGGGAAAATGTTCGCGGCTGGGTTCCGTTTTGCTGATGTATTCTGAGAGGAGACCGCCGTTCTCGGTCATTTGAAAAGCCGTTTTTTGGTGGGCAGCGGGATAAATTCTATCTAAACCATGACCCAGCACCCCCACAGTCGGCACATTTTCAGACAAGCATTTTCGGTGAGCGGTGACATCAATTCCATAAGCCAGACCGCTGGCGATCATCACATCGTATTTTTTTAAGTCAGATACAATTTCTTCGCACATCAGGCGACCTCTTTCCGTGGGTTTTCTCGTCCCTACAATGCCGATGACCCTCGCTGTATTTAAATTTGTATTTCCTTTATAAAATAATAAAACGGGACTATCATCGTGGTGAATTAATCGCTGCGGATAATTTTTATCCAAATAAAAAAGGGGTTGAATTTCATTTTTTATTATAAAATCAATTTCCTTTTCTGCTCTTTCCAGGACATCTTGTTTTAAAATACAATCTACCGTAGCCGATCCGATCCCCGGAATTTTAAGGAGATCTTTTTTACGGGCTTCAAAAACCTCCTTCACCCCGCCACAATAACTAATGAGTTGTTTGGCAATAACCGCACCCACCATTGGAATTTGGGTGATGGCGATTTGATAAAGGAGATCCGGGGATAAATTTCTATTCATAATTTGCAAAGATACGCAAAAAGTTGACACAATTCTACCTTTATAACTAAATTGAAGCAATTTGCTTGCTGTACCTTGATCTTTCTCCCTGAAAATCAGCACTTTTCATTTGTTCATAAAAAAGCAAAATACTATCTTTGCAAACCCTTTTTTTGAGGGGTTTAATTTATTTAATTACAAATCGTAGAATATGCGACATTACGAAGTAACCTTCATCATCGATCCAGTGCTGTCGGATGATGAAATTAAACAGACAGCTCAAACCTATATCGACTCTTTGAAGGAGATAGGTTGTGATATTGTCCACATTGACGAGATGGGATTGCGCCAGTTGGCCTACCCTATCCGCAAACGCACGACCGGAGTTTATTACTGTGTTGAATTTTCCAATGCAAATGGTTCTTTCATCAATCGCTTTGAGCTGGCCCTTCGCCGGGATGAGCGCATTGTTCGTTTCCTTACCGTAAGTCTGGACAAGTACGGCATTAAGTACAACCAGGACAAGCGCGATGGAAAAATCGGGCAATGGAAGAAGGAGCTGGAAGCTCAGCAAGCCAAAGAAGAAGCTGACGCTAAGAAGGCCGAGGAAGCTAAAGCTGCTGCTGCAAAAGCCAAGGCAGAAGAAGCCAAGGCGGAAGAGCCTAAAACGGAAGCTCCTGCTGAGGAAGCCAAGCCCGCAGAGGAACCCGTAGCGACTACGGAGACTGTGGAAAATAACAAAGACGAAAATTAATTTTTAAACGAAAGCAAAAAAATCATGGCATCTAGAGACGAAATTAAATTTTTAAACAATCCGAATATTGGTCAACGTAAGAAGAAGTATTGCCGCTTTCGTAAGTATGGTATCAAATACATCGACTATAAAGATCCGGATTTCCTGTTACAGTTTATCAATGAGCAAGGTAAAATTTTACCTCGCCGCATCACGGGTAATTCTTTGAAATTCCAAAGAAAAATTGCTACGGCCGTTAAGCGCGCCCGTCACCTGGCGATGTTGCCTTATGTAACAGACTTGTTAAAATAGAATTTTTATTATAATTAAAATTCCGAATCATGGACGTAATATTATTAAAAGACATCGATAAAGTTGGCGATAAGCACGAGGTGGTTTCTGTGAAAAACGGATACGGCCGCAACTACCTGATTCCTCAGGGGCTTGCATTGATTGCCAATACAACAAATATGAAAAGACTGGATACATTTAAGCGCAGAGAAGCAGCTGTAGAAGCTGCGCGTCTGGGTGAGTACCAGCAAATTGCGGATAAACTGAACGGCGAAATCCTCAAAATCGGAGCGAAGGCCGGAACCAGTGGTAAGATTTTTGGTAGCGTTACCAGCATTCAAATTGCTCAGGCATTGCAGGAGCAGCAGAATGTGGAAGTGGACAGAAAGAAAATCGACATCCCGGAAGAGGTCAAAAACCTCGG
>JAHDCK010000503.1 GCA_020629915.1 Saprospiraceae bacterium | reverse complement strand
TTTCTGAAATCCGTTCGCCTTTCAATAACCTGATTCTTTTTATATACGACTGGATTAAATACTCTTGTTTTTTTATAAGCCGTTCTGGGAACATTCAACCTCACTTCTTTAGGATAATCTACCTCGACTGTCACCATGCTTGCCACATTCTTCCCTTGCATTTTCGCTGGAATCCATTGCTCTTTTGACTTTCCTATTTTAGGACGAATATTAGTAAATATATATCCTCCCAATTCATTTGGATATCCCATCTCCCCTTTTTCATTCACAAAAAAGGTCAGGAAACCGGAAGTATTATTAGAACTGGAATATCGCAAGTTTGTATTTGAAATTAATTTATTTATATAATTTTTAAATGCCTCATTAGCACAAATACATTTTTCGTGTTCAGATATAATTTCTTCACATTTTTTATCATAAAACCTGGGTAACTCCTCCGTTATATGATAAATTTTTGAAGGGGTCTTTTTATAAGGACTCTTCTTCTGAGAACTCCAATTTCTGGATATGGCAACTCCTCCTCCACTGCCACTGCCTGCAAGAGATTCATCCCAGGCGACAGCAGGCACTTGATTTATCATCGGGTCTGAGCGAAGTTTTCCATTCTTCAATTCTTCTTTTTGCAGCTTGGCTTCGCCCCCACCGAAAGATGCTGGTAAGCCGCCAGTGATGATCTGAACCTGCTCAACTGCTCCGGCAGGAATGACACTCCCCCTTACCCGGACACCATCAATATAGTAATCGGTGGCATTGGCCCGAGAGCCTCGAATTGTCAACCCATCCCCTTCATCTCTTGAAGAAACACCAGCAGTCAACCCAGCAATTCCGGAAAGGCTTTTGGTTGGCAGATTAACTATCTCCTGTGCTGTAACGGTCTGCCCTTGTGTCGTGTTATCCATTTCTATCAACGGGACTCTATATTCAACCACCACAATTTCACTAAGAGACATTCTTTCTCCTCCCAAACTAAAATTCGCATTTCCATTAAACATCGGCAAGGTACTTCTGTCGATTTCCAATTGTTGGCGGGCAGTTTCATTTCTGGCAACTTTAATCAGGCTGCTCGGCATTGCTCGTTTGACCATGATGTCTGCCTTGATATTATTAGGTCGCTTGCCGTGCTGGTAAACGGGAATTTCCAGTTGAGTTATAGAATTTGGTAAAATACGAATGTTTTTAATCCATTCCTGCTGAAACCCATTATAGGGGGTTAGGAATAAATCATATTCTCCTGGATTTAATATATTAAACACAAATTCTCCTTTGTGATTAAGGTTTTGTTTTATTTTTAATTGATTGTTTTGATAAATCTGTAATTGTCCGCCTGAGACAATTTTACTGTTCTCCCCGTCATGCATTTTTCCGATTAGTGTCCCCATCCGATTATCAAGGGTTACTTTTAATGGTTGTCCAAACCGGGAGATCGGGACTTGTGTCATTCCGAGTTTTTCTTTTTCAAATCTCAAAACGATACCACCTTCTTGCAACTGTATATCCGCTAATTCAAACGCACCTGATTCGTTTGTTTTACCTAATAAAATTTCTTCATTATAAATTTCCACATCTTTTACAGGCTCCCCAAAACCGTCCATGACCACGCCATTTACGGTATTCGTTTCATTTAAAAAAGCAAGGGTTACTTCTTCATCAGATTGAATTTTTTCCCATACAAATCTTCTCCATCCATTGGTCAGCATTACCAGGTCAAGTTTTTCTTCCGTGTTCTCTTCCTCAGGATCAAAGTAAAAATTGGGTTCCGTAATGTCTCCTTTCAAATCGGATTCTAATAAAAGTGAAGATAAAATATGTGCTTGTTTGTCATCTGCAAAAGTCAGGACTTTATCGTCCGCTACGGCCAGAGAGAAATTTCCTTCTACGGGATTTCCATTGTGATCCGTTACTTTTAAATCGAGCTGCACTTTTTCTCTTGGGAGATATTTTTCCTTATTCGTAGAAATTTTAATATTCATTTTTTTGTCTTTATTTAAAAAGACAAGTCGTTCACATTGCGGATTTTCATCTTTGTCAAACAGAGTGATTTTGCCTACGCCAATGGGCATTTCGCTTGTAGGAATTTGAATTGATTTACTTTTATTTAGATTTTCAATTTTTTTAGAAAAATAATTCTTACCACGAAGTGATAATACAAGGAATGCTTCTTCCTCTAACTGAGCACTGGAAATATTTATTTTAATATAATTTTTTTGCTGTTCTTCCACAGTTAAACTCATGCCCTCATATTTTACCTCAGGCAAAAAATATTTCTTCTCCAACTCATTTGGATGCGTTATTTTAATATAATATTTACCTGACTTTTTAGGGAGAACTGTAAAATACCCCATCCCATCATGCTGGCTTTCAAAATCCTGCAAGGGCTGTTCTGATTCATAGAGTGTCCCCTTGATCTCGGCGGGTTTGCCAAATTCATTCAGGGCTTTGAAGGCTACTTTGGTCTTGGCACCTGCCACGAGATCGCCCCCTTCGGGAAACAAATGCAAATCAATATTTTTTAAAGTTATGGGAACAGAACGGGAGATGGATTCGGCAATTCCATTATATTGCAAAGAAATA
>JAHDCK010000502.1 GCA_020629915.1 Saprospiraceae bacterium | reverse complement strand
AAATAGAAATTCCATTTTTTGATAATCAGAAAATGAAAATCACCTTTATGGATTTTGTTCCTGAAGATGACGAAGCATTTATTCAAGAAGCAGATGATGCATTAAAATTATTTTTTGAAAAATCTACTCCCGAAAGGTTAGCTATTTCAAACCTTGTTCACAAAAATTGTATGGATGTCTTAAATGCAATTGGATATGATGATGCCGATAAAAAACTTTGGGAAATAAAAGACCAAAATGAAATATGGAAATTTGTTCAACCAAATGAAATATTCATAACACGAAGACCATACGGAGACAAAAATATTTATGTGGATATAAGTTGCGAATGTGAATGGGAACAAGAGCATGGATTGCAATTGGTTTTTAGGAAAGGAAAGCAAATTACTAGAGTTAGTCAAATAGACGGGCATTTAACCGATGCTGATGCTTATGGTAAACCAGATAAGATGAATTATTGAGTAAATTTGAAGAATAACAAAAAAGCCGGACAGAATTTCTGTCCGGCTTTTTTGTTGGGTTTTTGTAAAAATTCTAAGAATTATAAGAAAAATAGAATATTAGTTAGATATGCCTTATCGTGACAGGCAAAAAGACCTTAAATTAGCACGCTTTTTTCAACACCTAAAAAGATAACCATGTATAACCACTACTTCTTTATTTTATTTTTTATAATCGGAACTACGTCCCTGTTTGCCAACCCGGTGATCCTCCAATCCGAGGATTTTGAAACCTGCGGCTCCGTGACCTGGACCAATGTGCGCGCTACCGCCGATGCCGATGCCTCTGATGCCTGGGCCTGTGGCTCCTTCAGCGGAACCAATTACATGGAAATGGATGGATTTGGCGGCGGAGCGGATGAGGATTGGCTCGTTTCTCCCGCTGTAAATATGGATATTTATTCCGATGAAATGTTTTGCTTTCACTACAGCGAAGTATTCAACGGAGCAAATATAGAGTTGTATTATTCCTCTGATTATAATGGAGCAGGAACAGGTGCGGCTCTGGATGCCGCTACCTGGACGCAAATTCCCATTGACTTATATGAAATTTCTGAAGATACTTATGTCTCTGGTTTTCTGGCGCATCAGTGTATTGATGTGAGCGGAGTATCCGGTACAAGCGTATATTTTGCATTTAGATATACGGGGACGGGAAATTCCGGGACAACAGAAACCTGGCGACTGGATAATATTAAAATAATTGCAAACTATTACGGGAGTATTACTGCGGCATTGAGTTGTAAAGAATTAAAATCTGCCCTTCACGAACTCATCAATGATCATCCCATTATTGAATATACAGATGGTGTTTTTATGGATGTGTGGGATGCTTTTTATACGACTGACGATAGAATAAATGATGCCGGAACAGATATGATTGTTTGGGATGTATATTCGGATAATCCCGGTGGAGCTGAGCCTTATGAGTTTACCTTTGGGGCAGACAGAGATACGGGAGGTGCTGCATCTGGTGAAGGAGAGTTGTATAATCGAGAACACGTTTTCCCGCGAAGCTGGTGGGGTGGAGGAACAAGTGCTGCGGATACCCAAAATGTGGATCTACATCACCTTCAGCCTTCTGATAAAATTGTCAATCAGGAAAAAAGCAATTTTCCATTAGGAGAAACCTCCTCACCAACGTTTACCTCACAAAACGGAAGCCTCTTAGGACCAAATGCTACTACCGGTTTTACCGGAACCATCTTCGAGCCAATTGATGAGTACAAGGGCGACTTTGCCAGAATGTATCTCTACATGGCCGTTCGTTATCAAACTAAAATAACGGGTTGGGAAACTCTAAACGGCCGAGGTGACGATGCTCTAAGCGGAGATTGCCACACGGTTTACGAACCTTGGTTGCTGGATTTGCTGCTGACCTGGCATGCCAATGATCCGGTTAGTCAGCGAGAACTGGATAGAAATAATACGATTTATTCTATACAATGTAATCGTAATCCGTTCATTGATAATCCGGGATGGGTCCAGGATATATGGAGTGAGTTTTGTCTCACGGGAATGCCTGTAGAATTGAGTTCTTTTGAGGCAGCAAAGCAGGAAAGAGAAATTCACCTCTCCTGGGAAACGCTTTCTGAGCAGGAAGTCAGTCATTTTGAAATAGAAAAAAGTGTGGATGGAGAAAGATTTGAAAAAATAGGAATGCAAACCGCAGCAGGCAATAGTCAGGAGTTACAAGTATATAATTTTATAGATTATCAAGTTGCTGCAAAAAATTATTATCGCCTGAAAATCATGGATGAAAATGGTTCTTTTGAATATTCTAAAATTATATCTGTAAAATCTTCAACTGGGAAAGTGGTGGTTGCACCAAATCCTGCCACAGATATAATTCGTATCAACGGATTGGATGAAATACCTGAAATAGAAATGACAGTATTTGATATTTTGGGTCAACAGGTACTTAAAGGAAATCAAAAAGAACTGGATGTCAGAAATTTACCTTCCGGTAGATATATCCTAAAAATAAATACAACAAATGATTCTGTCTTGCATCATTTTATAAAAATGTAAAAGGGAAAACACCAAAAACAAAAAAGCCGATCTCCATTGAAGA
>JAHDCK010000501.1 GCA_020629915.1 Saprospiraceae bacterium | reverse complement strand
AGCATTTGTAGAGAAGGGATTGGGGTAGATTAAGGTAGAAAAATCTGTTTTGTTTGGAGTGAGAGTTCCGACATTGAGGTCAGTTAAATATTGGCAGAGCAGGGTGCGTTCAGGATCAGAAAACCCGATTAAAATTTTTCCATCTGGTTTTTCCATAATTTTAAGTGGTTGGAATAACCCAAAATCAAAAATTATATAACCATTTTCTCCAAAGTTGGAGTTAATCTTTCCATCGGGGTAAAGACAGACGGCAAAATTATGCGGTGGGGAGTTAAAAGGCCAGGGCTTGTATCCGATGAGAAGTAAATGACCATTGCTCAATACGTGCATATCCGTAATCTCGTTTTTTTCCGGGTGGGCCAAAACCGTTTTTCCGTTTGTACCAAAAGAAACATCTGCTTCCCCGTTTGGCAAATAACGATGGATGAATGTTTGATTTTGACCTTGTATTGATCCAATAAGTAAAATTTTATTATCTGGTAAATAATGTCCATGATCAATCCAATGATTAGGAGGCAGAGGATGGGTGCTTATTCCTCCGTTGCCATACGAGGTATCCAACTGACCATTTTGATCAAGCTGAAAGGTGCCAAAATAAGGCTCATTAAGCGTGTATCCCAGACCATGTATTCCTCCATTGTTCATAATGCGGAACTTTCTAAGAAAATACTGAAAATTGACGAAGGGAATGTCAGTAATTCCATTGTTGCCAAAATCAGTATTGAGTTGTCCATCCGGGTTGAACAACATCATTTTATGTCCCCCATTATCCGGAAACCATCCGGCTGTCAAAATTTTATTATCAAATCGTTCCTTTGCGAATAATGCTGCGAATTCAATCGGGCATATTCCGTTTATTCCAAAATTAGTATCTATACTCCGATCTGTGTTGACTCGAAGTAGCCCAATATCGTCAAAAGCAAGTAGTATTTTTCCATCGTTTTGTTGCGTTATATTACGTAGCCTACTATAATAATAATTCCAGTTGTAAGAATGCAACGATTGAAAGAAAATTAAATCCTTTTCAGGTTGTCTTTCTCCTTCAGGAGAGAAATTTTTTAAACTAAAATTAGCAATACCATCGGGATGAGTTCCAAGAACAGATTGATCTTTTAATAATAAGAAAGTGTTAGCGTTATCTCCAAAATTCATTGAAATGTAATATCCGCCCTGACCAAAAGAGGAGTCAAGAGTCCAGGATTGGGCGTTGGTAAAGATTGATGATATTAAGAATACTAAAAATAAAATTGTATTTTTCATTAGTCTGTTTTTATTATTTTTTCGGAAAAAATATGATCCTTCCATTTTAGTTTTAAGAAATAAATTCCCTTTGGCAGATTTTTGAGGGTTATATTTTTTGTATATAAACCAGCATGATAGGTTTCTGCCGGAATAATTTCTTTTATAACCCTACCTGTTAAATCATAAATTTCTGCATGTACCTTACCTGACTCAGGAAGTTCAAATTTGAGGATACAGGAAGAGGAAAAGGGATTAGGAAAAACAACCGGCTCAATTAAAGGAGGTAAGGTGGTTGCTTTGAGTAGGAGGTTTTTTACTTTAAATTTTTGATATTTTACAGAGGTTTCAAAAAACCGGATAGCGATATCTCCCTGTGGAGTCAAAATGGTTTCCTGAATGTTATTTAAGTGGGTTGGAAATTTGAGTATCCCGTTCGTTCCAAAATTTAAATCCGGGTTTCCACTCAGGTCGTATTTGGCAAAAACTAATTGACGGAGCGAATCAATTTTATGGTTTTCCAGACCAATGGCAATAAAGCTGTCATCCCGGGTAAATATCCCCGATTGAAAATAATCTCTCCAATCAGAAAACAACTCTGTTACCAATCCCTGATCCCCAAAGCTAAGATCGGGATCTCCATTTGGAAGGAATCTCCCGATAAAGGCACGCGTATTACATATATTAATTGTTCCATTTATGAATCGTTCTCCAAACACCAGCATTTTTCCATCATGTTGAAATCGAAAGGAATGAAAATAGAAGACAGAATCCAGCAATCTTTTAATGTAACCATCCAAACCAAAGCCATCGACTGTTTCACCCGAATCATCTAATTTTAATAATTTAAAGGGAAGGCCTTTTGGCACCCAGCAATCTATAATTTCTTCCTTAGGTTTTTTCCATAAGTTTATATTGTTCTGACGGCTTAAAATTTTAATGTCTTCTATATAATGAGTGATATTTGAGTTGGGAATTTCAACAATTCCATCAGACCCATAATCAGTAAGGTGTGTGCCGGTTTGATCAAAAAATGCCAATAGGACCTTGTCCACTCCTATCTGAAACTTTCTGCCTACGACAACAATTTTTTGATCATTGAGGTGTTTTACATCCATTATTTTACAAAGGGAATCCAGGAAGAACACACCATTTTGGGCAAAGGTAGTATCGATTACTCCATCTAAAGTAAATCGACCAACTTTGGCGAAATTGTTATAATTTCCAACAGTGAAAATATAATTATTATTCTTTATCAAATACTTCCAATTGGTCGCACCCGAACTTTGAAAGGAAATAGCTGAACCATCATCGCCAAAGGAAGTATCTAATTCACCATCA
>JAHDCK010000500.1 GCA_020629915.1 Saprospiraceae bacterium | reverse complement strand
TTTTTTGTTTCTTAATCCATTATTAATTTGAGATTAAATTTAATCATATTATTTTTAAAAACATGGAAAGCCTGAATAGCCGTAGTAATGTTTTTATTTTGGAACTTACCGGATAAGTTAATTTCTATATTTTTAATATAAATTTCGTCCTGCAAATAAAATTCACCAATAATTTTTTCATAAGTTTCTTTTTTTAATTTAAAATTAAAATTTTCTTCTGCAAAATAAATTGGCGCGTTTTGTTCTTTGGCTTTTTTTCTGAAAACAGATTCCGTTTCCGGGTGCTTTTCTCCTATGACAACGGGAATATTCTCCTTGATAATTCCGGCTTTTTCTCCCGCAATTTCCGGAAGGGTTTCCCCCAAAAACTGTATATGATCCAATCCAATATTGGTAATGACGGAGAGTAGGGGCGTGATAATATTTGTAGAATCTAAACGTCCTCCAAGACCTGTTTCGATGATAGCGATATCTACTTTTTCGGAAGCAAAATAATCAAATGCCATTGCTACCGTTATTTCAAAAAAAGAAGGTTTTATTTTATTAAAATGATCTTTATAGTTCTGAACAAAATTTATGACATAACTTTCAGAAATATAAGTTCCATTTATTTTTATCCGCTCCCTGAAATCTTTATAATGGGGAGAGGTGTATAAGCCAACCTTATATCCTGCTGCCTGAAAAATAGCTCCGAGCAGATGGGTCACTGATCCTTTGCCATTTGTCCCTGCAATGTGTATTGAAGGAAACTTATCCTGAGGATTATCCAACTCAGCACAAAGCAAACGGATATTCGTCAGGTCCTTTTTGAAGGCCATCGCTCCCTGCCGCTGAAACATGGGCAACTGTGAAAATAAATAATCCAGGGTTTCCTGATAAGTCATTGTGCAAAGGTAAAATGAATCCAACACAATTTGTCGATTAATTGGGGCAATTCATAGAAAGGTTGACCTTCCCCTTCAACTTTCCAAGTGCCTCCGAAGTTAAATAACCACAAGAAATGATAACGACATGATAGCTTTAATAACAGTCATAGCTTTTGCCATTTACAATTGGTGGAAAAGAAAAGAATAATCCAATAGGGGAGATTTTGATAGGTAGTTAACTATTTTTTCTTGCTTTTTTCTGTTCGTTATTGCTCTCGTAGATAACGTAATTTTCGTATTTCACCGGGTCTTTTTCGGCCCAGATGTCTTTGCCAATATTACACAAATTGACATATTCATCATAGATTTGGTTGCCAATTTTAACCCGATTTTCTACAGCAATATCTCTGTCGTGTAGTTTATCCTGTTGTATATGAATGGCGTTTTCAAATTTTTGACAGGCATCCTGTACTCGTCCGATTATATTTTCATTCATGCCCACTTCCCCCAAAAAATCCAGTTGCTGGCGCGCCACTCTAATAACCCTGCGGCCACAAAGAAGTAGTTGGGCATCTGTCATATCACCCATTTTTGCGGTTCCAAATTTTCGATAACGCCCCGTGCGGTTGTTAAATTTCATGGCAACGCGCATCATCAAACTACGGATAGCGGTTTTTAACTGCTCTGCTGCTTTGTATTTTTTTTCCGTCACAATCATTTGATCGCCTACTAGTTCGTCATCATTGGGGAGTTGTTGAAATTTTTTGCAGCGATCCTGGATTTGCTTCAGTTTAATTAAATCAATCCCATAGTCGCCGAATTGCTTTTTGTCTCTTCGGGCATATTTTATGACTTCAAGGCATTGCAGATATAAATCTGCATCCGGGAAGTTGTATTGCCTGATGATGGATTGTTTTTTCATGTACAAACGATATTGTTTCAATACAAATTTAATTAAATTTTAATTTAAAAACAATTTATTTTACTAATTTGTTTAAAATTTTACTTAAATTACAATTGCTTTTACTCATTTAAAAATTTCTTGCACTTTTATATTTTAACTAAAACGAAAATATCAATGAAGCCTGTTGTTATCAAACAAAGTGATGCGCCTGAGTTTTTAGCCGGAGATGAAACCTCGATTAGGGAAATTTTACACCCGGATAAAAACCATATTCCCATTAAATACAGTCTGGCTGTAGCCTCCCTAAAACCAGGAAAATCTTCTCTTTCGCATAGTTTAAATAGCTCGGAAGTTTATTTTATAACAAAAGGAAAAGGGGAAGCGGATATTGATGGAGAAAAATTTCCGCTTAGTGTGGGAGATTGTCTTTGGATTCCGCCAGGGGCTATTCAGTATATAGAAAATACGGGAACGGAAGATTTAGTATTTTTGTGCATTGTTCATCCGGAGTGGCGGGCTGAGGAGGAATTTATTTTATAAAATTAAGTATAATATGTTTAATGCTGCGAAGGGGAATTCACTAGCAAGGCTTGCACATTCTCTTATTGTTCTTATTAGTATTATTGTAATATTAATTTTTGCAAGAGATTTGCTTATTCCTTTAGTATTAGCTTTCTTTTTATGGGTTATAATTAAATCTATAACAAAGATTTTTGATCGTGTTTCGGTTATTAGGGAACGAGTACCTGCCGGATTAAAAAATTTATTTGCCTTTAAGTAACCGGCCACAATAATCTTTAAAATACTTTGAACGATTTTTTAATTTC
>JAHDCK010000059.1 GCA_020629915.1 Saprospiraceae bacterium | reverse complement strand
TCTACCGCCTCGGCTTATACCTCGACTCATCCATCAATTTCTGAGCGTCCCGCTCCCCTATCAAATCCTCCATTGTTTGCTCCGGGTTTCTTTCCATATATTTTTTTACAATTTGATAGCCCATAAAATTACCTGTCCGTCCCGGTGCTTCCCTTGGCATTCCCGGCGCACTCGGACTAGGCGAAACATATTTAATAAATTCCTGCATTTTGGTAGAATATAATAAATCTTCACCTATAAAAAATGTCCACATTTCTAATTCATTATCATTACACCATTCTAATTGTTTTTTAGAATAATCAAATACGATTGTATCAGATGTGTAAGGCAAAATTTTATCTAAAATATATAATTTCTTTCCATTACTAATCATGTAGTCCAGCAGTCGGTTTCCTTTGGGCACACCCACCTTGTCATCAATAAGCGCGGCCAGGCTTTTGGCCACGAGGTGATCCGGGTTTTGAGATCGCATGAGGTAATAATGCAAATTGACAGGCGGGCCATAATAATAGGGATAAGATTGTCCTAAAAACATATCTAATCCTACATATAATTTATTTTCATCTACACCAACTGCCAATCCATATTCAGAAATAAAAGTATAAACCTCTGGCAAACTATCTTTTGGAAAATAATATTTATAATACTTAAATGCTTCTTCAAATTCCTTTTCAATTTTATTAAAATTTTTAAAGACAATCTGAGTCGTGTCGTAAAGCTTACGCACCGGAAGCGGTTTTAAGAAATCCTTTTCCATATATTCATAATATTTACCCGAAGTATCCCTGGGCCCTTTCACCTGTAAAATGCCCCGCAGGAAAATATCCATGACATGAGGATGTTCTTTTTCAAGATTTTTGATCCCAGTTTTCGCAGCATTTGTATCAATAGCAAACATTTTTTGCTCCATGCGATGGATCACGGGTGTTGCCTCGATATGAGCAACATCCGGCACTATCTCTCCTTCTGTACAACCAGATAAAAGGCATACCGCACCCACAATTAAAATTAAAATTGTGGTAAAAAAATGCTTAGACTTTGTTAATTCCAATTCTTTGACCATTTTTGTTCTTGTAATTCCAAAAAGTGCAAAAATAAGCAGTAGTTTTTTAACGGTACACAACAAAAACTCCTCAGCCTTATTAATTACTTTAAAACACGCTAATTATGAAAAAAATTGTTATTCTTTTACTCGCTGTTCTTTGTTTTTCTCAAAACAGCTTTGCTCAGGATGGCCCCTTTAAATTTGGAATCCATTTAAGTCCTGGTTTTTCCTGGCTTAATCCAACTGATGACCAGACCATTTCCAGAGCTGGCTCCAATATTCTATTCAGTATGGGAGTTATGGGTGATTACTACTTCGCTGAAAATTACGCCTTTGCAGGTGGTTTAAATTATACCTTAAATCAGGGTGGAAAAATGACGTATAATACTTTTGGTACGGCTACCTTCTTCCCCGATTCCCAATTGGAAGTTACCAACTTCAATATTGACTCCCTCTCTTCCGGGACGACTATCACCCGCCAATTGCACTATGTAGAAATTCCGGTTTCTCTGAAAATGCGGACTAATGAACTGGGAAATTCTATGCTAAGAGGTTGGGCACAAGCTCCGGTTTTTACTATTGGTTTCAACAGTCAGGCCAGAGCTGAGGTCAATGCACCAGAAGGCTCTGCTGAAAAACTGAATATAGGAAAGGATACTGACTTTATGAATATCTCCTGGGGATTAGGGGGCGGTGTAGAATTTTACCCCAACGATCAACAAACAGCGATCACCGCCGGAGTATTCTTCCAGTCCGGGTTGGTGGATGTTACCAATAATATTTTCAAAGATGGACAAGACATCAATCCAAGCGAACGATTAACTAATATCATCGTTCGCTTAGGAGTTATGTTCTAAAAATATATAAGAAGTTCTAATAAAACAAAACGATGAACAGACGAAGCGTTGGAGAAATCTTTCTTCAACGCTTTTTTATATAAATGTTATCTAAATTGGAAATAGAAAACCTTATCGCTCTCCTTCAGTCCGAAGAAGAACGAGATTGGGAAGTCGCCTTGCTGGTTTCCGAAAACAGGAATATCAGCAACTCTGATTTACTTAAGCTATTAACTAATCATTTTTATGTATATAAATTATTATTTGCAGGTGAAAGAATAAATTCAAATTATTCTTATAAAGGTTTTTCTAAAAAAAGAAAAATACTTCATTCCTACCTCCTTACTATTCTGATAAATTTATCAAATAAAAATCAATATATTTTAATTAAAAATTTCTTTTCTAAAACAAATAACTTCTTTCTTCCCTCGACCCGTTTTGAAGAATTGCCCGAAATATTTTTTCGTTTCCCGGACATTGATAAAATTATTTATCCCCTTGGGAATTTAAAAAAAATAGATGACCGTATTTTATATTTTAAAAAATTAAAAGAACTGGACCTCAACCAACAACCCCTGGAATTTATTTCTCCAAAATTAGCTAACCTTCCAAATCTACGTCTACTCCGATTGGGCAGCTCTGGCTTCCTCCCTGAAGAACTAGCCGAAAAAGAAAATCTCGAAATTGAAATTGTAGGAGGAGCTTATTGAGAATGGTTCAATGGTTCAA
The DNA here is from genome assembly GCA_020629915.1 of Saprospiraceae bacterium. Lineage (GTDB taxonomy): Bacteria > Bacteroidota > Bacteroidia > Chitinophagales > Saprospiraceae > JAHDCK01. The sequence continues at coordinate 13,789 of JAHDCK010000059.1, read as the reverse complement.
TGGTTCAATAAGATAAGATTTTCCCGGCAGTTTTACACCAATATAAGTGAGAGAGACAGCCGCCAATCATTTCCATAAAATTTCTTCCGAATCAGGTTTCCCCATTATGATGCATTTCTAAATCAGCAATTTGCTTCTCTATTGTCATATTATAAAAAATTATTATTTTCGGGATTTATTCCCTAAAATGCCTCACTCAAAAACCGTTAATTGACGTTAAAGTTAGGTGGAAAACCTTATTTTATTGTTAATCCGGGAAATTTAATAGTGACTTGGTAACATAATTGCCCGATATTTCACGTTATTGCACTATTCAACCCTGAACCTAAATCCTTTTTTGAAAAATTCCAAACGAAAGCTTATGCGCTACTTATTTTGTTTCCTCGGTATTCTTTTTTTACAAATTCAACTCTCCGCCCAACCCTGCGGAACAGTTGTTACCCAACAACATCAGGATTTCCTGACCCGTTTTGCACAACCAGCTATGTACAGTTTCCGAAGTGGAAACAATCAACCTAAGACAGTTCGGAAATTTCCCGTTCAGTTACACATCGTTCGCCAAAGTAATGGTCAGGGCGGCGTAACCGTTTCGGAAGTGGATGCAGCATTGAGTTTACTCAATCAAAAGTATGCTCCCGCAAAGGTTAAATTGATCCGAAATAAAAAAGTGAATTACATTAGCAGTAATCGTTTTTATCATTTTAGAAAATCGGACGAAAATCTAATGTGTAATGAGCACGATGTGAAAAATGTAATTAATTTATATGTTGTAAATTCCATTAAGCTTGGCAATTCTAATGGGATTGTAGCCGGTTATGCTTACATGCCTAATGGTCCGGATCGCATGGTGATGAATGCTACTTATCTTGGAGATAAAACGACGCTGATTCACGAAGCCGGACATTATTTTGGTTTGCCGCATACCCACGGAATGGGCAATATGACCATTACAAATGAATTAGTAGATGGTTCAAATTGCAATAGCGAGGGAGATAAAATTTGTGATACCCCGGCCGATCCAAATTTGCTGGGTGTGGTAGATTACCAATGTAATTATGTTGGAAATTATAGAGATAAGCGCGGGCGAACGTATCAGCCAATGGTTGAAAATTATATGTCTTACGCTCCTGCGCACTGTTGTTCTAAATTCACAAAAGGGCAATATGATATTATTTCTTATACTGCCCATCATTCCAGAAAATATCTGAAGCCAGTCACTATTGACAATACGCCTTCCCAACCTGGAAATCCTACCCCGGAAACTGAATTGCTAACGGCAAAGGATTATTTTGATCAGGCTATGAAGGCAACCAGAAATTCTGAGAAAATTAGAAATTACAATAAAGCGATTGAGCTTGATCCTAATTTCCCGGAAGCCTGGAACAATCGCGCCTGGGTAAAATATGAAATTACTAAATATCAATCTGCTCTGAGAGATGCCAATAAAGCTATCCAGTTAAAAAGACATGCAAATTTTCACCATACACGAGGAGCTATTTATCACGCATTGAAACAATATAAAAATGCTATAGAAGATTATAATATGGCTTTAAGCATCGATCCGGATTTTGTGGATGCCCGCAACGATAAAAAAATATCCGAACAGGCACTGGCTAACAGCCAACAAACGGAAGAGCTTTCAGAAGATGAATATTTCAACCTGGCACTTAATTCAGAAAGTCTGGAAGATCAGATTTTTTATTATTCTAAAATTTTAGATAAAAATCCTTCTCATGCATCTGCCTGGAACAACCGCGCCTGGGCCAAGCATCAGTTAGGGCAAAATTACGATGCGCTGAATGATGTGAATAAAGCATTGGAACTCGTACAGGATAAAGATTTTTTACATACAAAAGGAAATATCCATCATGCACTGGGTAATTATAACAAGGCTATAGCCGCTTATGATGCTGCACTTGCCCTTGACCCAACTTATTCCTACGCCAAAAAAGATCGGGCAAAATCTGTCCGGGCAATGGGGACACAACCCGAACCTACAACACCACAACCTGACAATCCTGTTGTGGTAAATAATGAACCGGAGACCCCGGCACCTCCGCCTCCAAAGGCAGAACCCGTTGATAAAAAAGCGCTGGCTTCCAAATATTTCCGTGAAGCAAGAGCAGCGAGGAATCCTTCAAAGAAGGCTACTTTATATACGAAAGTTTTACGTATAAATCCAAGGCATCACGCCGCCTGGAATAATCGAGCCATGGCCAAAATGGATTTAAAACAATATCGCGCTGCCCTTTCGGACGCCACCAAGGCCGTGCAACTGAAGCGACATAAAAGCTATTACCACACCAAGGGTTTGGCCTATTATAACTTGAAGCAATACAAAAAAGCCATTTTGGAATTTGACAAAGCATTGCGGATTGATCCGAAATTCCACTGGGCGAAGCAGGACAAGAAACGTTCTCAAATTGCGATTCGGAAACAAAATAAATCTATCATTTATACCCGAAATGTTTCAGGTAAGAAATAGAAATAGTTTTAAGATTTTAACCACCTTTAAAATCCCGCCAGTTTTCTGGTGGGATTTTTTTTGTTTAAAAACCATTCCCAAAAACCAATTTAGTATTTTTGCCCAAACCAAATTTAGCATTGACAACTAAATCAAAATACTACGGGGTCATTGGAGCTGGAAGTTTCGGAACAACCATAGCCAACTTACTAGCCGAAAACGGTCAGGTTTTGCTGTTTGCCCGAAGACAGGAAATTGTAGATAAAATCAATCAAACCCGACGGCATAAAAATGTGGCTATTAACGAAAATATCCGGGCGACAAACAGCCTCGAAGAAGTAGCTGGTTCCTGTACCTTGATTTTCCCAATCGTTCCCTCTGGTGAGTTTCGCAAGATGATGAAAGTATTGGGCCCCTATCTCCGTCCGTATCATATCCTGATTCACGGAACAAAGGGACTTGATATTTCCCCTTCTGCTGAGTACAATGCTACCCAGTTGTATTCAAGAGAAGATGTGCATACGATGGGGGAAGTCATTTTGCAGGAAAGTGTTGTCGTTCGGGTGGGTTGTCTTTCCGGGCCTAATCTTTCTGCCGAAATCATGGCCGGGCAGCCTGCGGCTACTGTTATTGCCAGTAAATTTACGGAAGTGATAAAAACGGGGCAAAGAGCATTGCGCAGTAAACGATTTCAGGTCTTTGGTTCCTACGATATTTTGGGTGCTGAAATGGCCGGGGCTTTAAAAAATATTATTGCTTTGGGTTCCGGGATTTTGGGTGGGCTGAATATGGGTCATAATATTTGGGGACTGCTGGTAAGCCGGGGATTAGTCGAGATGATATATTTGGGTAAGGCTATGGGCGCACATCCCCGTCCTTTTTTAGGTACAGCGGGCATCGGTGATTTGGTGACGACTGCCGCCTCTACTAAAAGCCGCAACTATACCTTCGGAATGCGACTGGCACGTGGGGAAAAGAAGGGAGAGATTTTAGAAGATATGGAAGAGACTGTGGAAGGTTTGCGTACCTTGGAGGTAATGAAACAAATATCGGATCGATATAAAATGCACGCTCCTATCACAAAGGTCCTTTACAAAATCATATATGATGAAATGGATATTGAAAAGGCCATTCAGTATTTAATGACCTATCCTTATGCTGTTGACGTTGATTTTTTATAGAATTAATTAATATGTTTAAATCTCCCTTTTCTTCTGATTTTAAAATTGGTATCCTTGGTGGTGGGCAATTAGGCAGAATGCTTCACCAGGCAAGTATTAGCTTAGATTTAAATATATTTTTTTTAGATAAAAATATGAATTTTCCGGTCGGCAAAACCGGTGGAAAAGTCGTCCAGGGCGATTTTCAAAATTATGATGATGTCTATTCCTTCGGAAAAGACAAATCTGTTCTAAGTATTGAAATAGAAAATGTAAATCTGGATGCACTCCTTCAACTCCAAAAAGAAGGCGTAATCATTCACCCCAATCCGGAAGCACTGGCGATTATCAAAGATAAGGGAAAACAAAAATTATTCTATAAGAAAAATAATATTCCAACCAGCTCATTTCAGTTGTTTGAAAATAAAAATGAAGTTCTAAAAAAAATAGAATCGGGAAACCTTTCATTGCCATTTGTTCAGAAAACGCGGTTGGCTGGCTATGATGGAAATGGCGTATATGTGGTCAAATCCGATGAAGATTTGTCAAACCTTTTGGAAGGACCTTGCTTAATCGAGAAAAAAATAAATATAAAAAAAGAGCTAAGTGTTATAGCCGCAAGAAATGCCACCGGAGCAATCCAAACTTTCCCCTTGGTGGAGATGACTTTCCATCCAACTGCCAATTTGGTTGAATTTTTAATTTGTCCGGCGGAAGCCCCAAAAAGGATTCAGGACAAAGCAAATAACATTGCCAAAGAACTCATACAACAATTTGACATTTCAGGATTATTGGCCGTAGAATTTTTCTGGACGGAAGAGGATGAAGTGCTGGTCAACGAAGTTGCACCTCGCCCACACAACAGCGGCCACCACACCATAGATAGTTGCGTAACTTCTCAATTTGAGCAACACCTTCGCGGAATTTTAAATTTACCTTTGGGAGCAACCAATTTAATTTCTCCAGCCGTAATGGTTAACTTGTTGGGCGAAGCAGGACATTCCGGGAGTGTCGCCTTAGAAGGTGTGGAAGAATGTTTCAAAATCAAAGGAGCAAAATTTCATTTATATGGAAAAAATTCTACCCGACCCTTTCGAAAAATGGGACACGCTACCGTATTGAATGATGATTTGGAACAAGCAAAAATAAATGCTCGTTTTATATACAATAATTTTAAAATTATAAGTCAGTAAAAAATATGGAAAATCCACTTATAGGAATAATCATGGGATCAGATTCAGATTTGCCCATCATGAAAGAAGCTGCGGTTTTTCTGGAAAAGTTGGAAATACCTCATGAAGTGAGTATCGTTTCTGCGCACCGGACACCCGAGCGCATGATCAAATATGCCCGCAATGCAGCGGGACGAGGATTAAAAGTTATCATTGCGGGAGCAGGTGGAGCGGCGCATTTGCCGGGTATGGTCGCCTCTCTGACCCCCCTCCCGGTGATTGGTGTTCCGGTAAAAAGCCGAAATTCTATTGATGGTTGGGATTCCGTTTTGTCCATTTTACAAATGCCCGGAGGAATTCCTGTAGCGACCGTTGCGCTGGATGGCGGGAAGAATGCCGGCATCCTGGCGGCTAAAATTCTGGGAAGCTCCGATGAACAAATTCGCCAAAAATTGGTTGAATATCAAGCTGAACTCCGGAGAAAGGTAGAAGCAAAAGCCCTGAAAATGGATAATGAAGGCTACCAATCTTTTTTATAATATAAATTTTAAAATAATGGAAACTACCAAGTCTGTTTTTGAAGTCCCCCATCATCCATTCCTTCAAGGAGGGATTATCGTAGTGGTTGCGGTAGTTTTTATTTTGGTCGGGACGCTCCTTAGTTTTCTAAATATAATAGAAACAAGCATAAAATTCCCTTATATGTCTACTGCGGCATTTCTTTTCCTGTTTGCCATTTTTAACAGTATTATTAGTTTATCTGCCAAAGATTTAAATATATATTTTTTAAAATCATTTGTAGCTTATTCTGTTCTTGCCTTGGTTTGCCTGGGATTAGGCTGGTTGATCACAGGGAAAAGTGTTGGAGAGGTAGCTAGTTATAAATGGATCATTTTCGTCATCACCTTTGCTTATTTAACATTCCTTTCCATTGCAGGTATGATGCGGCGATTAGGAGATTTTTTGAGAAATGATGAAGAGCGAAACCGTTAACCTTTTTGTTCTTCTGTAAAATCCTTAAAGGCAGATTCCGTCATGCGCAATTTGGTTTGGCAATACTGAAGTAATTCTCCTGCCCTTTTCAGTGTATCTGGCATTTCATCCATTCCAATGTCACCTGCCTCCAATTGCGCCACGATTTCTTCCAGTTGCTTCATGGCTAATTCATACGTGATTTGGTTATCCATTTTTGATTATTTTACTTTGAGTTTCACCCCCATCATAAAGGGTCTTTAAAACATCTCCTTCTTTTATATCTGAATTTTTACTTAAAACTTTTCCTTTGTGATAAGTAAGGCTATATCCTCTTTTTAATATATTTTCTGGTCGCATGTTTTCAATAATATTTTGAATATGCAATATATTATTTTCTTCTCTTTCCAGTTGATGACGGCCCAGGTTTCCAATTTCGGATTTCATGTATTTCAGCATTAGCTCCTTTCTGTTCAAATCGTTTTGAATCGTATGTGAAATTTTATCTTTCACAATTTGAAGGAGTTGTTTATTTTCATGAATTGAACTCCGGTTTATATTTAAAATTTTATCCCATAAATAAAATAAATATTCCTCATACGCCTGATTTCGCTGAATTAAAAACTCCGCAACTGCTGTAGGTGTTTTTAGTGAAGTATGCGCTACTAAATCTGCCAGACTTTGATCGATTTCATGCCCCACGCCAATTAATACCGGCAAAGAAGACAACCCTATGTATTTACAAATTTCATAACTATCAAAAGCGGATAAGTCCAGCTTGGAACCACCCCCTCGCGTGATGATAACTGCATCGTATTTTGTAGCCAGTTTTTCAATTTCCTGCAGTTGAAGGGGGATGTCTCGCTCTGCTTGTTTTCCCTGAACATGAGCCGGATAAAAATCTATATTAAAACTATATTGATGGATATTGTTTTTTACCTGCGCTTGAAAATCCGACCATCCAGCTGCCGTGGCCGATGAAATCACCGCCACATTCTGAAGGACAATAGGTAACGGCCAGGCTTTATTTTTATCGGTAAGCTCTTCCGCAACAAGTTTTTTCCAAACTTCCTGACGCTGAAGTTCCAACTGTCCTAAGGTAAAATTCAAATCTAAATCTTCCGGCATCAACCGAAAACCGTACCGTTCATTAAATTCTACTTTAACTAACATTCGCACCCTCCTTCCCTCTTTTAATATTTCCAAAGCAGCTTTACCTCGCTTTTTTATAATATTTTTAAAACTCTTATTCCAAATAATTGCTGAAGCCTGTGCAATGATTTGATCTGTGTTTTCTTCTTTCTCTACCAGTTCTAAAAAATAATGCCCGCGGCTTTCTTTCAATTGAAGAATTTCGGCATTTACCCAAACCGGGGAGCCAAAATTAAGCTGCATTACTCGCCGAACAAATTCGTTCAACTGAAACAGAGAATATGTACTGGGTGGTTTCACAATGCAAAAATAAAAAAACGCAACGGAAAAAATCCCATTGCGTTTTATTCTATAAAAATTTCTAATTAAAAGAATTGTTTATCTAAAAATCTCCAATATGTATTTTCCCAAAAGTTGTGGAAATATTTATACTAGCTCCATTGGCCATACCTTTATTCAGTACGGCTTGTTTCAGATAATCTTTATTCTTTTTCAGAGCAAACTCCAATTCTTTAGGTACTTTAATTGCTCCATGTTCGGCCAGTAAACTAAAGGTAAAAGCATCTAGTTTAGGCGTATCAAAATACACATCTGATTTATCAGCATTAATATCAAGACTCACCAAACTCGGATGTGCATTGATTTTTACAATGGCATAAGTAGCTTGAATGTTGTAAACCCCTGTCAGATGCGCCATATCAATATTAGATCTGCGGGAATCTATATTAACACTTCCACTTATATATTTTGCCTCAATATCTCCATAATAGGAGGTAATATTCACTTCCCCTTTGACATTGGATAACTGCACCGGGCAAAATTCCCCTTCTACATCGAGGTTGCTGTGCAATTTATCAATATTAGCATTACCGTAGTCGTTTTTCAGATTCAAGGGGCAGTAAACCGGAACCGTCACCTGATAAACAGCGTGAAGGCTCGACTTTGCTTTTTCAGTATCCAGGAAATTTTTTATATAAATTTCCCCACTTTCTTTTTCGATTTCAATTTGCATTTTTTCGAGGTCGCGGGAGGCCGTTTGTTTTTCAGGGTGTTTAGAGGTTATTCGCAATCTGATACGAACTTCATCTTTCTCCCAGGTATCCACAAATATTTTAGCCTTGTGAGCATCAATATTTAATCGATCTCCCTCCTTGTAGACGATATTCCTGTTGATCGTTTTGGAGGCTACCTGTAATTTCTTCTGCCCCATCAGCGGCAAAAAGAAAACCAGCCCCAAAAGTACCAGCAGTCCTTTGTTTAGTGTCATAGAATTGAGTTTATTAGCGTAGATTTTTATCATATATTTTATTTAAAAAATTAACTAAATGACCGCCATCAATTTTTTGATGAGGGTAGAACGTTGTTGTTCTATTTTTGTTAATTGTGCTATCAGGGCAGGGTCTTCATTATATTCAGTCATATTGGACAACAATCCTTCCTTGGCAAGGTTGAGTTCTTCTAATTCAGATTTCAGGGCAGAAAAAATTGGATCATTACAAGTGCCTGGCTGAGTTTCACAAATTTTTTCAAGAGCATCAAATGGCAATTCATCACTACTAAAATCTGTAATAGAAAACCCCGGCCTCCATTCTTCTTCAGAAAAGCTGTATTGGACTTCTGCTTCCGCTTGTATTGGATTATTAAATATTAAATTTCCACAAATTAACAATCCACTAAGGACTGCAGCAATTGAAGCCGCCCTTCGCCAGTTCAACCACCGAACATTCGGGCGGGCCAATTCTTCCTCAATGTTTTCCCATAGGTCTTCGGGTGGTTGGTAGGTACCCAACCGGGAAACGCCTCTCTTGAGGATACTTTGCTGATTAAAAGTTTCCATTTCTTCCTCAACGGCAAACCAAACACTGTCTTCTGGTTGGTATTGAGGTAAATTACCTAAAGCCTTTTGCAGGGTTTTTTTATTTTTATCTTTCATATCCATGATCCAGTGCTCTTATCTTTTTTTGTAATAATTTTTTAGAATGATATAATTGGGACTTAGAAGTTCCAACCGAAATATTCAATAATTCAGCTACTTCCTTATGCTTATATCCTTCTACTTCAATTAAAATAAAAACAGCGCGATACCCGTCTGGTAGTGACTGAATGGCTTGTTCCAGGTATTCCGCATCCAGGTAATCACCCCAATCTATAGGATTGTTGTCGCCCAGATTATCTATGGAATCATGTCTAACCATTTTCCGGGCTTTTTTAATGGCGGTGCGAACGACAATGGTTTTTATCCATGCTCCAAGGGTGGATTTCTTTTTGAAGCCTGGCAAACCTCGAAAGACCTGTATAAAGGCTTCCTGCAATACGTCATTGGCCTCATGGAAATCCCCCGTTATCCGATAAGCCAGGGTATACATTGCAGCTTTGTACCGGTCATATAGCGCTCTTTGGGCTTGCCGCTGATTGGATAAACAGCCATCAATAATATTGTTTTCTTCTGCACTTGTGGTGTAGGCCATGATTTCTTACGTTTTCGTCAACTATTAATAGTAAAATTATCGTGGTGCTGGATTCTAAAATACAACTGAAAGAGGCAGGAAAATAGTATTTGGTTGTATTTATAATTAGAAAAGCTATCAGGTATAAAAAAAGAAAACCCCTGTTATACAACAGGGGTCCCTAACCCAAACAAATAAACACAAAAAACTTCTTTATTCACTAGCTTTAACACTTCAAATATCCACTGTTTTTTAAAATTCTACAATAGTCACCCTATTTTTTTGTGACAGCAAAATACACCTTTTCTTATAAAAAAACTCAATAAAATCAATGTACGAAGCTGGTTTTTACGTGAAATCACTTTTTAAAATTTAACAAAAAAAATTATTGGGTATATCTTTTTAAAAAAATAAGGAAACCCCCTAACTGATTCAAAATCAATGGGTTTATATTAAAACTTTGCGTTATTTGTTATTTACTATTTGACCACAAATAATTCCTGTGGCTACGCCAGCATTAAGAGATTCTGCTTTTCCAAATCTAGGAATGGTCAGTTTTTGAGTTAAAAAGGATTGAATTTTAGGGGAAATCCCTTTACTTTCATTTCCAATAATGACAATTCCGCTTTTTTGGGCAAAAGAATATTCAAAAATATTCGTTCCTTCCAGAGTGGCTCCCCAAATCTCTATGGAAGACTGGTTTTGAAAAAAGGTAGAGAAATCCGTCTTTATAAAAGGTATTCTAAGAAAAGAACCCATGGATGCCTGCAATACTTTCGGATTGTAAAAGTCAGCACAACCGGAAGATAAAATGAGGCTTTGGATTCCAAACCAATCCGCAATACGCAGGATGGTGCCCAGGTTGCCCGGGTCCTGAATATTTTCCAATGCCAGGTGAAAGCCATTTTGGAAGAAGGTTGGTGTGGGATTAGATTCCGGAAAAACATGAAGGACTGCCAAAACTTCTGAGGGGGTGGAAAAGGCCGTAATTTTTTTCATCTCATCTGAAGTCACTTCAATAACTTCGGTTTGAGTAGAAATAGAAATCCTGTTTTTATCCAACCATTCTTCTGTGGCAAGCAGCAACTCAGGGACAAAGTCAGAGGAAAGGATTTCGCTTACGATTTTTGGACCTTCAACAGTAAATTTGTTATACTTTTGCCTGAACTTCTTTTTATGCAGAGCTGAAATGAATCGAATTTTGTTTTTGGATAACATATTGAGCAACTTAATGATGGTAAGATACACTTTTTCCTGGATGGTGCTAGTCTTGTTTTTGGGGAGTTGCGGCAATATGAAATACCTCCCGCAGGATAAGGCTTTGCTGAGAGATAATTCGATAAAAATTGGTTCTAAAGAAAAAATTGAGGACGAAAATAATGTCCTGTGGGAACTCTCAAATGTCAATATTGTCCAACCCAACCGACGATTCTTAGGGGTTCCTTTGCGACTATGGCTGTATAATAAATCTACCCGGGGAGATACAACTGTCTTTAAAAACTGGGTACGCCGCTCTTTGGGAGAGCCACCTGCCATTTTGGATTCTGCCCGAACTCAGGCCTCTGCCGATGCCATGGAAAATTATATGCATAACAAAGGATGGTTCAATGCTACGGTTACGCACGAGACTAAAATTAAAAACAGAAAGGCCAATGTTGCCTACTCTATTTTCCCGAATGGTCTGTATGCCATTGATAGTGTAAATTACAATATTGAAGATGAGAATATTAAAAAATTGATTTTAAATTCAAAAAAAGAATCCTACCTGAAAAAAGGAAAAGGAATCAGTCGTCAAACTTTTGATTTAGAAAAAAACAGGATTGTTAGAGAATTAAAAAATCACGGCTATTATTATTTCTATCCCAATTATGTTTACTTTGAAGGAGACAGCACCGCACGTTCTGTTGATGTAACCGTAAATATCGCCAATCCGGATGAAGGCCAACACGAACCTTATACCATCGGAAGCATATATGTTCATACACAATATAACCCCGCTGCCTACCTGCGCCAAACACTGGATACAACTTTGTTAAACGATTTGTATTTTATACATAAAAAAGAACCGGACAAACTGACGATTGGAGAAGAAGATCTGGGTGTTGATCCTACTACCATACTAAGAGCTATTCGGATAAAAAGACACAACAAATATTATCGTATAAAAGAATTTGACAGGACAATTTTTCGCCTCAATAATCTGGCTATTTACAAATTTGTTTCGATAAAATATGTAGAAAATAAACGTTTGGGAAATGTGCTCGATGTAGTCATTCAATTGACACCCGGAAAAAAAATGTCTATTGGCGGAGATCTGGAAGTAAGTTCGGTGCAAAACTCGGTTCAGAGCCGAGGCATAGGAATTGGTCTTGGAGCTACTTACAAAAATAAAAATTTGCTCAAGGGAGCTGAAGTATTTTCCGTCAGCCCAAATCTTGGATTTGAATATGATTTTATTCAGCAAAATTTTACCACCTTTGATTTTGGGGTAGAAACCGGAGTGACCTTCCCTCAGTATTTTCCCCTGCCCTGGTGGGTAAAGCCAGATCACACCACTCGCCGGGGATTGGAAAAAACAAAGGTATCCCTTGCTTATGATTACCTCTCCCGGTTTCAGTTTTACACCTATAGCTCCCTGAGTACCTCCTACGGAATTGAGTGGACTGAGTTTTATGTTCCCAACAAACATAATATAAAATTTTTAACTATAAGTTATCTCAATCCCATTAGTATTGATTCTTCCTTTCAGGTTATATTAGATAGAAATCAATTATTAAAAAATAGTTTTGAACGGCAATTTATCATTTCCCCCAGTTATAGTTTAACCTTTACAGGCAAACCCAAACCCAATGGTATATCTTTTTATGCGAATATAGAAGCAGAGGCTGCAGGGACATTGGTGCGCGGCATTGATTTTATTTTTAACCGGGAAAAACCCTTCCAATTACCGGGAGGAACGCCTTATGCCAACTTTGCCAAAATTGAATTGGACGGTCGTTTTTATAAAATGTTTAGCAGGCGACATAACTTTGCGGCAAGAGCAGCAATCGGTGCCGGGGCGGCCTATTGGAATTCTCAGGCGATTCCCTATGTTCGACAGTTTTTTATAGGAGGACCAAATAGCGTTCGGGGCTGGCGGGTCAGGGATATTGGTCCAGGGACTTATGTGGACAAGGATTTGAGGTGTCAGGAGAATTATCAACCTTACCAGACGGGTGATTTAAAATTGGAGCTGAGTGCAGAATATCGTTTTTTAGTATATTATTATATGGAAGGTGCTTTGTTTTTGGATGCGGGAAATGTTTGGACTATTCGGGAAGATGTCAACAGACCCGGGTCACAAATCTCCGGTCGGTTTCTAAATGAATTGGCTGTGGCTGCCGGATATGGTGTGCGGTTTAATTTTTCGTTTTTTGTTTTTCGTTTAGATTGGGGATACCCCATTCGGGAGTTGCGGTCTTATGAAGATGGTGGCCCTTACTGGAAATACAGAAAGGCGGAGGATTTTGTTGGATTTCATTTAGGCAAAAGCGCAGAATGGAATTTTGCAATTAATTATCCATTTTAAAAACATACTAAAATTACACCTATTCACTTTATCCACCACAAAAAACACTTGGCCCACAAGTAGCAACCCAGAAAAATAAGAATCATATAAGCCCACGGCGACAAGGGAACAAACTCAACTTGCCAGGTCCAATGCAATAAGGGAATAGCCAGACAAATCAGACCAAGCTTCCAGAATAATCGAATCCAAATCGCTTTTTTTGAGATGGCTGGTTTGGGTTCACCACAGTTTGGGCAATACTCGGCCTTTGGGCTAACCTTTTCTTCACAGTACTTGCAGTGATAAATCAGCATACTTTTGCAGCTTTACTTCGTTTCAAATTAAAACTAATATAGATTAAACAGAAAACTGACTATGTTTGTTTTAGAAACGAACCCTAAAAGTATGATTTAATTGAGGCATTTTTTAAGGGTTGTCCCCATAAGCTTTGAACGGCCTCGTTTAAGGGCAAGCCACCTAAAATCCACTTATATGAAATCTCAAGAACTTTAGGTGGAATTTAGCTTTGCATTTTATTAAAACTTATCTCTTTTTTTACAATAAAAAATAAACTCGTATGCGAAAATAATACTTTTATCCTGTTGTAACCTCCCTTTTTCATCCTTGGGAGTCCTTCCTCCCACTCCGCTTTTTATTTTATCCCCATAAGCACACAACGGTTTCGTTCAACTGCGCCTACATTGCTAGGTGCTACGCACCGCATGTAGGCTTATTTATTGTGTGCAGTATTTATTTTTTTCTGATTTTATTAATTAAACCGTTACCTAAAAAATCTTTAAAAATGCCAGAAGATTTATCTCTACTAATTAAATAGTCTTTGAAAGTTCCTTCTTCTGATTTTCCATTAGAGAAGT
>JAHDCK010000058.1:324-16445 GCA_020629915.1 Saprospiraceae bacterium | reverse complement strand
GCATCGCCTGCGTTTTTTGCCTTGCCAATCTAAAAAATAACTTCGCCTATTTTGTGTACTTTATTTTTCCCCCATCCCTAAAAGAATATCAAAAATAATAAACAATGGAATATCCTGTTGCATTTTTAACGGATTTATTATCTCGACTCTTTAAGAAAACCTTAAATTGCAAAATGTATCGGAAGGTTGGGGCGTTGTTGAGTATAATGGATTAAATTTGGGTTGAATCAAACGGTTGAAAAACCGGATTAATAATTTAAATCCAAAAGAATGGCTTTGCCGAAAGAATAAAATCATTTATTATGAAAAACATATTTTTATTTATTGCAACTTGTTTTATATTTATTATTTCAATTCCTTTGAATGCTCAGGTAGGATTATCTGGACATTATAAATCCATGACCGCTTCCGGTTGGGAAGATATTATTGCTACTTACAATGTCGAAAACAGCAATAATATGGTACCTTTAAAAAACGGATATAGCATCAGCCTGGATTATTGGTTTCGGTTAAAAAACAAGCGGGTGGAATTTTTGCCGGAAGTAAATTATTCTGCTTTTAGCAATGATAATAATTCACTTAGTACAAATTTTTATAGTTTTTTTGCAAATGTAAATTTGTATTTTCTGGACTTTGACGGAGATTGTGATTGTCCCACTTTTGGCAAGGAAGGCCCTTCACTCAAGAAGGGATTGCATTTTCAAATTTCTCCGGGTTTGAGTTATATTCAAAAGTCGGTCAACTTGTTTGCCTTGAGTCAATCACAAAGTGGCCTTGCCTTTAATGTAGGCGTCGGCCTTGGATATGATATGGGCTTTTCTGATTTTTTCACCCTGACACCTATCGTAAAATATTATTTTTATCCCGGGCATAACTGGCCGGATTTTGATGTGACCCTAAATGGTCGTGCCTTCAATGGTGAGCCTGGAAACACTACGCCTTTGACTCATTTTACAGCAGGCGTGCGGTTGGGATTTCGGTTTGATAAGTTGGGGAGACGTTGGTAAAATTCTAATAATTTTTTTTCCTCTTCGTTCCAGTTGAGTATTTTTGAGGCTGGTTGGCAATTTGATTTTAATTGATTATATAATTTTTCATTGTATAATAATTCCTCTATTGCTTTCTTTAAAACAGCTTTCTCCAGGTTTGGAATCAATAAACTTACCTCGTATTGTTCGTTGAGATTTTTGTATTCCGGAAAGGCCATATTAATGGATGGAACATCAGCCTGGATATAATCAAAAAATTTATTAGCCAGAGAATAATAATAATTCAATCCTTTATTTTCCAGTAGATTCAGGCCAATATGAGCCTGGGCAGTCAGGCGTTTTAATTCTTCCGGAACGACTCGTCCATGAAACACGACTTTATTTTCTATATGTAATTCTTTGCATTTGTTTCGCAGAAATAATGATAAATCTCCTTCGCCTGCCAGCCACAAAACAGCACCTTTTATCTCAGGCATTACTTCCAATATTTCCGCAATTCCCCGACCGTCATTCAATGCGCCCTGGTAAAGCAGGATTTTTTCATCTTCTTTTTTTGTATATTTATAATTTGTTTTTGTAGGAATGGGCACATTTCGGATGACCTCAAAAGGAACCCCATATTTCTCCTTGAAAATTTTGCTTAACTCCGGCCCGACGGTGTAGCAATATTTTAATTTTGGAATGACAAAACGAGCGAGTGCTTCCCATATTTTTTTTACGGCTGGTCGAGTGATAACTTCGGGAACTTCCGTAAAATATTCATGGGCATCATATATACAGGTTTTAGTTCTAATTTTTGAAGCTAAAAAACAAGGAAGCAATGTGTCTAAATCAATCGCACAAATATGATCCGTTTTACAAAAAAGTAAAAAGAAAAATACCCGAATATTATATTCTAAATAAAATAATTTTCCTTTGTTAAAAATGCAGGAAAGACGCTTTTGTCGGAAAGGCATTTCTCTCAGGGGAGGGGACTCCGAAAGCTTGTGCCCTAGCAGTAAAACGTCGTACCCCGCCTTGCTCAGCGACCCGCAAATTCGCATCATCCGCTGATCAAAACGCAAATCATTGGTGACTGTAAAAACTATTTTTATTGGTCTCAAAAAAAAGGTTTAAAACCTCCTGCTTTTAGTAGGAGAAATTTAATATAATGAAATAATATAATTTGTCATCTCGAACGGAGTGCCGCCCATCCGCTAGCGGTTTCTTCACTTAAAAGTCCAAAGGGACTTTTACCCTTCGGGATCGTTCAGTCACATCTAAAAGCAAACGATAACTCTTAAATTTTTACTACTGGAATTGTTTAGTAATCAGGTTTCCATTTTTAGACAAGATTTCTCCTATCGTCGAAATGACAAATATATTTTTTTGTTTTCTATGGACGACTTTAGTCGTTAGTTTTATAAACCGACCCACTAATAGTGGGTGGTAGTTTATTTATTTTTTCCAACTAAATTTATTGTTGCTCCGTTCTACAATTTTATTATCCACCAAAAACGTCAAAGTTTGAATCACTTTAGGTTGCCGGTGCGAAGCGAAACTTTCTACAATATCTTCCAGTGAAAGTTCCTCCTTCGCCAGCATCTTTTTTATTTTAGATTTATAATTTTCGTATTCGTCTTGGCTTAGTTCTGTTTTTGTGCGCCCAAGGCAGACATCGCAGACGCCGCATTTTTTATCATTGTCCTCACCAAAATATTGCAACAGCATTTTGCTCCGACAATCCGGTGTTCGGGCATAATGAATGGCTGCAGCTATCTGCTTTCGATAACGATCTTTACGAAATTTATATAATTCCCTGTCAAATGTGAGATCCTCCGCATTAAGTCTTTCCTCCAAAAAGGACAATTGAGGTTTATCTTTTTGAGGGAGGTATTTTATAATGCCCTGTTGGGCAATTTGGTTTAGGGCATTACCGAGGGCAAAGGGTGTCATGTGTAAAAAGCGAGCCAGCTTTCTTTCATTGACGGGGGTGAGATGATTAAAAACACCCTGATAGGATCGTAGGATCGTTTTTAAAATTTTCTCGTAGGATTTATTTTTTAACTGATAATCATATAAAATTTCCTTTGATACAATTATTTTGATTTTAGAAGGAATAAAAACGGACTCTGTTAAAGAAATCCATCCGCTTTTTTCTAATATTTTTAAACAATTATAGGTCTTGAAGGATTCTAAATCAAAATGCGTAATAAAATCCGCCAAATCAAAATCAAAAAATTCCCCTTTTCCACTTCCAACCGCCAACTGAAAATAACTCCCCAATGCCTGATACACTCTTTTGACTTCTCCGAATTCCGGGAAAGCCAGTTCGTAATTTCGCTCCAGATTCCTTCGGTCGGCATCATTATACAATAAAACAGCATACGATTTTTTCAAATCTCTTCCGCCTCGTCCGGCTTCCTGAAAATAGGCTTCGAGGCTATCCGGCAAATCCATGTGGACAACTATCCGCACATCGGGCTTGTCAATTCCCATCCCGAAGGCATTGGTAGAAACCATGATTCGGATTTTATCCTGAATCCATTGATCCTGTTTTTCCGAGCGGATATCCGAGGACAATCCGGCATGATAAAAATCGGCGGGGATGCCTTTCCGCTTCAAAAAATGAGCAATATCTTTAGTGCGTTTTCTATTTCTTACATAAACAATTCCCGATCCTTTTACTTTTTTTAGTATATCTAAAAGCTTATTGTCTTTTCCTTCTTCCTCTAAAACGACGTAGGATAAATTATCCCGGCTAAAACTCTTTTGAAATACATTTTTTTCTTTAAAATTTAATTTTTCCTGAATATCTTCTACGACTTCAGGTGTTGCTGTAGCCGTCAAGGCTAGTGTAGGAACATTATTTAAATATTCCCGCACATTGAAAATTTCCAGATAGGGTGGACGAAAATCATAACCCCACTGAGAGATACAATGTGCCTCATCAACGGCTAATAGATTAATATTCATTTTTTTGATGCGTTCAATCGCCAGGTCTGAAGTCAGTCGTTCCGGGGATAAATATAAAAATTTTATATTTCCATAAACACAGTTGTCAAAAGCCGTGTCAATTTCCTTGTAGTGCATCCCGGAATAAATAGCAATAGCAGGTATATTTCTTTTTTGCAAATTATAAACCTGATCTTTCATCAGGGCAATCAACGGAGAAATGACGAGGCAAACACCCGGTTGTGTGAGAGCGGGTACCTGGAAGCAAATAGACTTCCCACCTCCCGTAGGGAGTAGTGCAAGGGTATCTTTTCCATCCAAAACGGATTGAATGATCTCCCTTTGCATTGGGCGAAAGGAATCATATCCCCAATATTTTTTAAGTACTTCCTCCGGAGACAAAATTGTAAATTTTAAATAAAAAAAGCTGACATTTTTAAAATGCCAGCCCTTAAAATAAAAAATATTTTTTTAAAAAGAATAACAATCACTTGGACCACCACCAAAAATACTCAGGTCAGAAAATCGGTAAGTAATCGTTATACCCCCTAACATATACCAATCGAGATCCTCCGGGTCACCTCGGATGCCTCTTGTATTATCTTCATACGAGGATTCGGGTAGGTTATCATTACAATCACATAGTATATTTTGATATTCCCAGGTACGGCTGGATAGTTCGGCTGCTAATTCACCATTGGCTTCCAGTAACTGGTTATAATCCGGGACATAATTTGTACTTACGTCATCAAGATAGTCTGTAAAAGTTTTTCTCCATCCGAATTCTGCTCCAATAAACCAATTGTCACTAAGGGCAAATTTGATACCTCCGCCAAAAGGGATAGAAATCTCCCGGAGTTCATAGGGCGCAGGAAAGTTAGGCATTCCCTGTCCTTCCGTTCCGAGCGGTTGCAATTCTATAGTTTGATTTTGAAAATTGGTAGTTGGATTAAAGTTGAACATAGCTATTCCAGCGAAGACATACGGCGAAAATCGTTTGTCTTCATAAGGATCAATTCCGAGGATATACCACTCGGGGATAAAGGCAAATTCACGAACGGGGGTTTCAAAACTCAGGTTTCTTCTTACACGGTCTTGTCGACTATCCGGAGAGTTAGAATCTTTACCTGAAATTTTCATAGCCATGTAGTGAATACGTGCTGTCAGGAATTTATTAAAATTGAGGCGAACCATTCCACCACCACCCAGCTGGGTTTCTTGAGGAACGAATCCGACATAAGCGAGGTCGCCTTCATAATTTGAACCTCCAATTAATCCTCCAATTTCAAGAGAAAGCTGAGCCTGGCTAAAGAGAGGTGCCAGAGCAATAAGTAAAATCAGCAAATACTTTTTCATAAAGTGTGTTGTTATAAAATAAATTGAATTAGGTTGTTAGGATGTAAAATTAAGAAAAGGGAAGCGATTCTTTTAAAAACGTTTTAAAAAAAACAATTCGTGTAATTATTTGAACGAATTTTTTCCTCTATCAAAATGGGAAAAGCGATTAAAAGGAACCTTTTCTATGTCCAAAAATATGTTAAAATCTTTAACAGCATTTTTTTTGCGATATAAAGTACTGAAAATGAGCAAATTGTAAAAAAGTACAAAAACCATCTTTCCCAAAATGAAATTTTGGCACAAGAATTGGCTATAGTTAAACAGTTTTGGTTAAGAAATAAAACATCAAAGAAAAAGGTGTTCTCATAGTGTGGGCTGCCTCGGAACATGAACTTGTTTTAGAGGCAGTTTTTTTTATGCCCCTTCTGCTTTTTCTCCGCCTTCCGGTTTTTCTTTTTGCTCTTCCGGATATTCTATTCTAACGTGATTAATACTTCTCAGTAATTTTTTTAGAACAACTTTACATTTATCCAATTCAGAAAAAGTCAGTTCTGATTGTTCTAGCTGACCATTGGCAATTTTGCCCTGAATAATATTATCGACTAGTTTGTCAATGTCCTGCCCCGTCGGATTTTTCAGGGACTTACTGGCAGCTTCCAAAGAATCCGTGATCATCAAAACTGTTTCTTCCTTGGAGGTTGGGTTTGGACCGGGATAAGTAAAATCTGCCGGATCGACTTTTTCATCCGGATTTTCTGCCATATATTTTCTATAAAAATATTCCGTTCGAGTCGTTCCGTGATGCGTTTTTATAAAATTAATAATCACTGTGGGCAGTCCTGCTTTTTTTGCCATTTTCTCTCCCTCTACCACGTGGTCAATAATAATTTTTGCACTTTCTTTATAATTCAACTCATCGTGGGGATTGCCGTTATTTTGATTTTCTATATAAAATTCGGGTTGTTTCATTTTGCCAATATCATGGTATAATGCAGCTACTTTTACAAGGAGCGTATTCCCGCCAATTTCTCCTACGGCTGCCTCAGAGAGATTAGCCACCTGGAGGGAATGCTGAAAAGTACCCGGAGCTTTGAGGGATAGTTCCTTGAGCAAAGGCTTGTCTAAGTCCGAAAGCTCTGCCAGGGAAATGGAAGAGGTGAAACCAAAAACTCTTTCCAAAAGCGGAATGAGCGGGTAGGAGAGTAAGGTCAGGAAAACACTCCCGGCCAACCAACCAAAAACCGGCCAGTCTATATTTTCCAGTACCCCTTCCCGAATCAAACTCAATCCAAAAAAGCTAATGATATAGGTTCCCAATATCCACCACATTGACATAAAAAACTTTGACCAATATCTTGTTTCTATATTTGTTAGAACGGCAACGATACCCGCAAGAATTTGAATGACCGTAAATTCATAGGTCAGTGCAGATAGAAAACTTGCAATAAGGATGATAACGATATGTGTGAAAAGTGCGAGTTGCTCGTCGTAGAAGTTTTTTATAACAATCGGAACAATACAAAAGGGAATGATATAGGTACTGACAGCAGGGGTTTGTTCTACCAGATAAACCAGCCCGCTGTAAGCTACAATCCATAACATAATAAAAATGTAATGCCGGAAGTTGTCAAAGACGTAATTGGCATTGAAGCGGAGATACCACAGCAAGACGCCAACGATCAAACTCGTCAACAGGATATATCCAATAAAAATAAATAAGGAATTTCTGTTTCTGGAAACGTCCTGAACGTATTTTGATTTAAAAGATGTTAATTTTTGTTGTACTTCAGGTGTTATAGGATCATTTTTTTGAACGATGAGCTCGTCTTTTTTGACCATGCCTCTGGAAGAAACAATTTTATCCAATTCGGCCTGAAGCATTTTCTTATTTAGTGTATCGTCATATATAATATTGGGTTTTATATTTTGAGCTAGAATGTCCAGCAGAAAATCGGAATCCTTTAAACGACCAATGAGCGTATCCGAGAGATCGGATTTGGCTTTTTGGATGGAAATATATTTTTTGGGATCGACTTTAGTTGTTGCATTGCCTTTGATGAGGTTGACTTGAAAATCACCGGGTTGCTCAGCGTGTTCTTTTTGTAGATCAATTAATCCTTTTTTGAGGTAATTATTTATGGTCATTTTACCCAAATTCATGTAGGCATCCGGGCGTTTTTTTACATCCGCATACAGGGACGAATCTCCTTCAATCGAAACGATCTTGGCATCAAAGGCTCTTTGGAAAGCACTGGTTTGCTCCACGAGTTGGTTATCATCAAAGGTATAAAATGGCGTAAATTTTCCTTTGACCAATTCCTTGGCACCATCGATTTCATCATTGGATTTTTGAATGGCAAAATCAAAAGGCGCATATAAATCATCATACCGCCAGACCTGTTCATTTTCAAAATTATATTTGAATTTGATATGATTGGGCAACAAAAAACTGATAAAAGCCACCACTCCGGCAGCAATCAGATACTTGGTAAGACTTGAAACCTGTTTTATTATAGACATTCGGGCAATTTTTTACAAATATCCATTTTATAATAAGATATTCAAAACCGGGATTGTTCTAATTGAAAAACCGCCTTCCCAAAAACGGGAAAGGCGGAATATTTAATTTTTTTGTCTAAGAAGGATTTGTTTTAATCCGAATCTACTTAAAATTCCGATTCACCCAGGGCGATTTTTCCCTTTTGACATTCATCGTCAGTTTGGCATTTCTTTCCTGCATCAGCCAGGCCGCAAAAACACCTGCAATTTCTGACTCGTCCTTTTGAGCGGCTTCGATGGCTTCCTTTGTAAAATAATTTTGAACAAACTTCGTCGTAATATTTCCTGAAAGGAAGGCCTCGTGCTCCATCACAAATTTCCCGAAAGGGAGCGTCGTCGCCACACCTTCAATTTCGTATTGGTCAATCGCTTTCTTCATTTCCTGGATGGCCTCGGCGCGGGTAGCACCGTAGGTGATCAATTTGGAGAGCATCGGATCGTAGTAAATCGGAATGTCCATGCCTTCCCGAAATCCATCATCTACCCGAATGTTTTCACCCGAAGGCGGGCGATAGGTCTTTAAGTTTCCAATATCAGGTAAAAAATCATTATATGGATTTTCCGCATATACGCGAAGCTCTACGGCATGTCCTTTTATAGTCAAATCCTCCTGCCGGAAGGGGAGCGGTTCGCCTGAAGCCACCCGAATTTGCATTTCCACGAGGTCAACACCTGTGATCCATTCCGTAACCGGATGTTCTACCTGCAAACGCGTATTCATTTCAAGAAAATAATATTCGTTATTTTCATCTAGCAAAAATTCCACTGTTCCGGCTCCTTCATAATTACACGCCTCGGCAACTTGCGTCGCACTCTTTCCCATGCGCTCCCGAAGCTCCGGGGTAAGCACGGCACTCGGTGCTTCCTCCACCACTTTTTGATGTCGTCGCTGGATGCTGCATTCCCGCTCGAAGAGGTGAACGGTATTTCCATGCTGGTCGGCAAGCACCTGGATTTCGATGTGGCGGGGCGAGGTGATGTATTTTTCTATAAAAACAGAACCATCTCCAAAGGCAGATTCCGCTTCGCTGATGGCGCGCTGCATTTGCTCTTCGAGGTCTTCCATTTTATCTACCACGCGCATTCCTTTTCCACCTCCTCCGGCAGAAGCTTTGATCAAAATGGGCAAGCCGATTCCCCTGGCAATTTCAATGGCCTCCTTGGGATTGGTAACGGCCTGATCGGTTCCGGGCACCATCGGGATGTCGTAATTTTTGACGGCTTCCTTAGCGGCGAGTTTGCTGCCCATCGTTTCGATGGCTTCGATGCCGGGACCGATAAACGTAATGCCCGCTGCTTTGACGGCTTTGCAAAAACCTGCATTTTCACTTAGAAAACCATAGCCGGGATGAATGCCATCCACACCCAATTCAAGCGCAGCTTTGATGATTTTATCTCCCAGGAGGTAGGACTGAGCAGAGGGTGGAGGCCCTAGCAAAACGGCCTCATCTGCAAAGAGCACATGAGGAGAATGCCGATCCGCTTCGGAATAAACAGCTACTGTTTTGATGCCCATTCGTCGGGCGGTTTTCATGACGCGCAGCGCGATTTCTCCGCGATTTGCTACTAGTATTTTTTTCATATAACTTTAAAATCTTTTATTAAAAGTTCTTCGCCGTTGACGATGATACTGAGTTTGTGTTGGCCTTTATAATGTTTTCGGGTGGTTCTTTCTTCAAAGGATTGATACTTTTCCACCGGCTCGGGGAAAGAAGTTATTTCTTTTTCACTTATTTTAAAAACCTTCCTGTTTAGTTGTCCTGATTTTTTTAAATAGTAAATACCATATTCTAACCGCACTTTGGTTTTTTTGTTTAAGGTAGAATTTAAATCAAAAGAAAAATATAATTTATTTCCAATTTTGACAGAAGCATTTTTAAATTTAAAATTAGAAATAGACATATTTTTTGGGGGAGCGTAACCAAATAATTGCAGTGCCTTAGCATTACCTTGTTTTAATAAAGTCCTCAAAGCGTGTTTTACAATCCAATTCGTATGATCATTTTTTCCTATCCATTTTTTTGCAATTTTTAAAACAAGTTCGGGATGATCTTTGGAAATATCATTGAGATTATTGGCGACGCTTTTTCGGACATATTCCGAATCATCCGCTTTGAGTTGTTCGAGGATGGGGAGGATAGGAGCGGGGTCTTTTTTAAAATCCGGGAGGGCACCTGCCCAGGGCAAACGAGGCCGACAACCTTCGCTGGATAATCTTCTGACATGGTGATTTTTATTTTTAGACCACTTTAGCATTTGCGCCATCATCTTTTTTGGATATTTTATAATAAAAGGACGCACGGCAAATTCAGAGCTGCAATATTTTGTGAAATGCTCCAAAGCAGGAATGGAATTTTTATAATCTTCTAATCCAAACACCTCCACAAAATCCGGAAAAAACATGATTTCAAATCCGTAGTCAAAGTCTTGTATTGATTTTTTTAGAATACTTAAAGTCGTTGGATAATTTTCCGGGATAAATTTTTGAAGGCAAAGCGTGATATGTCGCATCCGGGCTTTGAGTTCCATGTTTGCCCACTCCTTATTCAGGACAGCTTTTGAAAATCCTTTTTCATCAAAACCGGGATAGTTTTCCTTAACGGATTTACTTAGTTTTGAAATAAATTTTTTATTATAAATATTTTTTAGTGGTTCCACTAATGATTTTTATTTTTGCTGCGTAAATTTACGATATTTTTTTTAGGGAACGGGATTGCAAAAAACCAATTTTATCTGTTAAAATTCCGGGTTCACATCAGTTTTTGTAAATTTGGCATCTCGTTTTAAAGAACCTCTTTGAATGGAAACAAAAGATATATTAAATAATTTTTTTAAATCTGCCTTTTCTGTTGATTGTGTCGTCTTTGGTGTAGACGAAAACGATTTGAAAATCCTACTTATCAACCGGGGGGCAGAACCCTACAAAGGCATGTGGGCCTTGCCCGGTGATTTGGTGAATCCAGACGAGGATTTGGATACAGCGGCCAGGAGAGTCCTAAAAGATTTGACAGGGGTGCAGGATGTTTATCTGGAACAAGTGGAAACGTTTGGTCGGGTGGATCGGCATCCACTGGGGCGGGTGATTACAATTGCTTATTACGCTTTGGTAAAAATCACCGACTATAAACTTGACCCTTCTTCCTGGGCAGAAGATGCGGAATGGCATTCAGTTGAACAAATCCGGGAACTGGCATTTGACCACGAGGAAATTTTGAAATCCTGCCAAAGCCGCCTCCGCCAAAAACTCAAATCTGAACCTTTGGCTTTTAATCTCCTGCCTGAAAAATTTACACTTACAGAGCTGCAATCCGTTTATGAAGTCGTCTTTGGGGAAGAACTGGACAAGCGAAATTTCAGGAAAAAAATAATGACAATGGGGTTTGTCAAAGACCTGAATGAATTGCAGGAAGGCGTAGCGCATCGCCCGGCTAAATTATACGGTTTTGATAAAAACGGATATGAAACGCTGGAGAAAAATGTTTTGTTCTAAAATAATAAATTTATGAATAGAATATTATTCTTTTTGTTTTTATTCTTTTTTTCCTGCCAAAACAGTGGTCATCAAATTGACATTGTTGTCACTTCAAAAACCCCGCTCCAAAAAAATGAAAAAATTTATATAAGTGGAAATCAGCCAATTCTCGGCGGCTGGAACGGAAGTGAAATTGCTTTGAAGCCCCAAGGTGAAAAATGGCTCGGGCGTTTTTCTTTTCCGAAAGGTACTGAACTCGAATTTAAATTTACCAGAGGCAACTGGGATAAGGAAGCAGTAGATGCTGAGGGAAATATTCCGGGAAATCATATTCATAAAGTTGAGAAACCAACTGCTTTGGAATTTACAATTGAAAACTGGAAAGACAATTTTGAATCCCTGCCTTCTACGGCTACCGGAAAAATAGATACGCATATTTTCCAGCCGGATGGATTGCCCGAACGGAAAGTGTTGGTTCGGGTTCCTGTAAATTATAGTGAAGAAAATAATATTCGTTATCCCGTGTTGTATATGCACGATGCGCAAAACGTTTTCGATGTGGCTACCGCTTATGCCGGAAAAGAGTGGCAAGCTGATGAGTGGTTGGACAGTCTTTCTGTTGCCGGAAAAATTGAACCTTTTATCATTGTCGCTATAGAAAATTCAGAATTTCGCCAGGCAGAATATTCTGATACAGATAAGGGAAAATTATATCAGAACTTTTTAATTAAAAAATTAAAACCCTTTATCGATTCTGTTTACCTCACCAAACCCGAAAGAGAATTTACGGCTACAATGGGTTCTTCCATGGGTGGATTGGTTTCCTTTATCCTTGCCTGGGAACATTCGGATGTTTTTTCCAGGGCTGCTTGCTTTTCTCCTGCATTTAAATATAATGGATTTGATTATACAAAAAAAGTAGTTGAAACAAAAGATAACCGCCGCATAGATTTATATCTCGACAATGGCACGGAAGGCCTGGAAGAACAACTCCAACCTGGTATTGATGAAATGATGAAAGTTCTTAGGGAAAAGAAACAACCTTTCTCCTGGTACCTCGACAAAGGTGCCCATCACAATGAGGAAGCCTGGGCGAAAAGAATGTGGCGTCCGTTAATTCAGTTTTACGGGAAGTAATTTTTCTGTTCTTAACCTCTTGCCTCGAATGCTTTTTTCCCTTATATTGGAAATAGCTATTATAATTATTACGGTTTTTCCTTCACCTTTTTGAATAACAATACTTCTATATTTTGTTTCCAGCTTATTTGCTGGCATGCATTCCTTTGATTCTACCCAATCAAATATTTATTTATTGTATAAAACAAAATTATGAGCAAGTTTGTGGTATGGGTGAGGTGTATTTTTTTTCTATTGATGTTTTTAGAAACATCCGGGCAATCTGGTGGAGTGGCAGGGCATCGTTTTCCCCCGGATTTATCGGTTATTGTTTTTTTAATCATATCAATTGTGCTTCTTATTTTTCTTTTTAATAAAAATAAAAAACTGCAACGTCAACTTGAGAAAAACAGGGAGGAAGTTAAAATATTAAAAAATCAAATTCAAATACAAGAAACATCCCTGCCTGTTTCATCCAATCAAACTCCCGTAAAAGAAATTCATTCTCCTCCCTCAAAAACCGGAGTTTTAGTTGTTTTGAATACACCTGAGACTTTAAGTAGAGTAGAAGAGACACTAGGAGATACCTACGATCTCAAGCACCTGAATGATGGATTAGCCGCTCTGGATTTTTTGAGTTTATTGCACCTTTCTGACGAGGAGGAAGAACAATTTGATCTTCAGGTTATATTGTTGGAAATGGATTTGCCAATGATGGACGGGCTGGAATTTTTAAAAGTGTTAAAAAACAGAAGTTATTTCAGGCACATTCCGGTGATTATTCTAAAAGAATCTGCCAACAGCCCAACGTTGCCACTTATGAGAATAGGCGTGGATGAATTTGTTCCGAAAATATTTAATAAAAATGAATTGGAAAGTGCTGTGGAAGGGTTGATTTCCCGCCTGAATGAAAGAAAAGCCTGGTGGCAAAACCTGGAGGAGCAAGCGGATTGGTCAGGAGATAGTGATTCCCAATCCTTTGAGGAATTGATGATCAATGATGAAGAGGCACACTGGTTGATAAAATTAGAAAAAGCTGCTTTGGAAAAGGTAGGAGATTTTAATTTTACAATAGAAGACCTCGCCGATCATTTTAATATGAGCCGAAGACAGTTTCACCGAAAAACAAAACAACTATTGGGATTGACCCCTCACCAATATTTTAAGGAAGTCCAACTACATAAAGCCAAATGGCTCCTGGAATCCGGAAAGGTCAATTCTGTAAAAGAAGCCTCCTACGAAATTGGGCTGAAGCAAACCAAACATTTTTCCAGGCAGTTTAGGGAAAGATTTAGAAAATTGCCTTCTGAATATTTAAAATCCTAGGAAAAAATCGCTGTTATTTTTTTACAAAATTTATGAGATTGGCAAAATCCTGTACCCGATTTGTCCTGTTTTGGGTACAAATGGCAAAAATTTACCCGCTTTTTGTCCGGTTTGTACCCGCCAGCCCCACTTACCTTTGTTACATCAAACAGCTCCAAAATCGGAAAGTAACCACTACTTCATGATCAGGGCAAATCGCCTAATTTACTACTGGTCATATCTTCCTAATGAATAATTGTTAATCTCAAAATTTCAAAAGCATGAAAAGAGTATTACTAATATTCATTTTCCTGTGGGCTTTTACCCTTATGGCAGCTCCTATGGAAATGAATGAAACGGAACCCAATAACACAATTGGCGATGCACAAATTCAAACCATTTCAAATGCAAATGTCATTGTCCTCGGAGCCAGCAACGGGGAGCAGGATATTTGGCTGCTGGACCCGACTACTTTTCCCGAAGATGTGGTTGTCAAAAAAATCAATGGCCATGCCTCTGTGAAAGTTTATGTCAGTGATTTTTCGGATTACTCCGGAGCGACAGTTCACCAGACGGTCAGTTCTTCTTTTGCTCAAATTGATCTCGACCCCACAAAATTTTATTACGTAAATGTGAGTTCGGGTAGTCCTTCCGGATACAGAATCCAAATTGCTACACCCGCTGCACTTCCGGTAGAATTAATATATTTTAAATCTAATAGTATAGAGCGGGGCGTGCACCTGGAATGGGCAACAGCCACAGAGAAAAATGTGGATATTTTTCTGGTAGAATGGAGTAGAGATGGACAATACTGGACAACCAAAAATACACTCCCTGCCAAAGGAGAAAGTATCGAGAAAATTAAATATGAATATCTGGATGAGGAACCGAAAAAAGGAATGAATTATTATCGGTTGAAGATAATGGATTTGGATAAATCGTATGAATATTCTGATGTTGTTTCTGTTGCTTATGATCAGAAAGAAACAGTGGATGTTCAGGTTGGCCCTAATCCATTTAGTGATTTCATTGATTTAAATTTTAATAATTATAATAAGAATTATTCGGTTGTAATGATTGATATGAATGGAATATCCAGTTGGTGTGATGTTAGAGAACAAGCAGACGGTCGTATTTCTTTAAATACAAGTGAGCTTCCGGCTGGAATTTATTTCTTGAAAATTTGCAGCAAGGATTTGAATAAGACTATAATTGTCAATAAAATTAATTATTAAATATAAGTAGTGTTAGGTTAAGTAAAGTGTGACGGGCGGAGGTGGTGCTCTGCCCGTTTTTTTGAAAACTCGTTCTTTTTATTTATATATAACTGTAATAGAACATGGCAGGAGACCTTTTAATGATACCATGTTCAAACCCCCGGAAACCACAGAATCCGGAAATCATCACGGGAGGTGCAATGCTTATGGGGGGCGTTCCCTCCCGGTTTTTTAATCAACAAAGTTTGTTTTGTGAAATTGTTCAATATGTTTTTTATTAGAATTTGACTTGTAACAGAATCTTTTCTCAAAGGATAATTGCTCAAAGGAGTAATTATCCTTTTTTGTGCAGGGAGGCATTTGCCAAAAATCAAAAAAAATGATACATTTGAAACGAACAAAGAAAAAAACAAGTTATGTTTTCAAAGTATATTAATAGAATTATTTTAACTCTTGTTTCCTTTGGTTTTGTTTTTTCGTTATGGGCACAACCAGCGACATTTGACGTTACGGTTTACAACGGAAATGCAGATATGGAAGCAGCAGTAGATCATGCCACGGGCGTCCTTAGTCAAAATTTACACTCCGCGATCCCCATAAAAATCAATATCATTGTAGCTCCTACACTTCCCAACGGAACCCTAGGAATTTCGTTTCCTAATATACGAAAAAACTTTCCTGGCGCACCTCATTCGGATATCTGGTATCCGACCAGTCTGGCCAATGCTATCTCTGCTACGGAAAATAATCCGGGCGAATCCGATATGGATATTCTTATCAATGGAGGCGTGAATTACTACTTTGGGACGGACGGGAATCCCGGTGGAAGCCAGTATGATTTTGTTACTTTGATCCTGCATGAAATTACGCACTCTCTCGGATTTGTTTCGGATAGTAAAGTAGAAAATAACATGGGTTCCTTTGGAGAAATTACCCTCGAAGACTTTCAGAATCCGCCGATTACTTTCCCCTTTCCGGGCCTTGAAAGTTTGCCACTTATTTTTGATTATTATATAATAAATGTTGATGAAGAATATCTTATTAATCCGGATTATTATATGAATAATTCTACTGAATTGGGGGATGTTCTGGAAAGCAATGCCTTGTATTTTAACGGGCCTTATGCCAAAGCAGCCAATAGCGGCCCGGTGCGTCTATATGCGCCGGGGACCTTTGAGTTAGGGTCAAGCT
>JAHDCK010000058.1:0-305 GCA_020629915.1 Saprospiraceae bacterium | reverse complement strand
CAATAATTTATATAATGGAACACAAGATAAGTTGATGACACCTTCCTTGTCTTCAGCTGAAGTCCAGCACGATTTAGGCCCGATAGTTCTGGGCGTATTAAAGGACATAGGATGGGTGGTTCCGGGTGTGCCTACGAATTTTAATTATATTAAAAATAGTAATTATAAAATTAAAACCTTTCCCAATCCCGTAGTAGAACAGTTGAATCTTGTCTTTGATTTAAAGGAGATGACCTCCGTTGATATTGCACTTTATGATATACATGGAAAAAAAGCCCAACAACTTTTTTCCGGGAAAAAAGAGC